>JAFAED010000380.1 GCA_023424275.1 Pseudomonadota bacterium
GGCCAGGATCCGCGGATCACCCGGTCGCAAAAGCTGGGGCTGGACGTCGCTCCATCGGGGTCGACCGCCGCGATCAGCGCACCGCCCGCGTCGATGAACAGGTCCGCGTCCAGTCCTTCGCCACCGGCAAGATCGATCGCGGCCAGCGATTGACCGTTCGGGCGCGGGACGGCGCCTTCACCCGACACGATGCGGACGTCGCCGCGCTCGCACGCTCCGCGCAGCAGCCGCGCATAAGCTGCGGCGTCGAGATGCCAGCCCTGTTTGACCGCTTGCCGCGTAGTCGTTTCGCGCTGTCCCCCGGTCCGGCCCTGCTTGGCGGCCGCGGCGGCGAGACTGAAATCCTCGAGCGCGACGCCAAGGCCCGCCTGCCGCGCGCGCGTCCAGTGCTGGACGAAGGGCAAGGACACAAAAGCGCTTCCCGCGTCGCCATGGGCATGGAGAAAGCCACTGTCGCCGCCCGACCAGCCGGCGAATTGCTGCCCCATATTGATCGTCGCGGCGGCGCCCGCGATCAGCGCCGCGTCGTCGATACCGAGCAGGCGGTGGAAGGTCGCGAGATCGGGCGGCGCGATCAGCGCGGCGTGCGGCGCGGGCGCCTCGCCGGTGTCGACCCAGATGATGTCTGTGCCGAGCCGGACGAAAGCGCGGCTGACGGCGAGCGCCGCCATCGCCGCGCCGACGCCGGCGCCGTAAACGACGACCCGTTGCACCGCCCCCGTCACGGCGCAGGCGCCGGGCAATAGCGCGCGATGAAATCGGCATGCGACGGTACCGTCGTCGCCGCATCGGCGATCGTCGCCGCAAGGTTCGCAAGCCGCTCGTCGACCGTCGCGGCGGGCAGGACGTCGGCGAGGCGGTCGGCGGCAAGCGGCTCGATCCCCTGCCCGACGAAAACCGCCTGCCAGCTTGGCGGACCGAACAGCCCGTCGCGATAGGCCTCGATATAACCGCGATGGCGGAAACGCTCGATCTTGCCGGCGAGTGTATCGGGCAGGTCGATCGCGGTCACCCGCTCCCACAAAGGCGCATCGCGTTCGTTCGCGATATAATGGAGGATCAGGAAGTCGCGGATCCGGTCATATTCGACGTCCATCACGCGGTTGAATTCGGCGGGCAAAGCCGGGTCGATCGCGCGTTCGGCGGGCATCAGCGTCAGCATGTGCATGATCGCCATCTGGACGAGATAGATGCTGGTGGATTCGAGCGGTTCGAGAAAGCCGCCCGCGAGCCCCATTGCGACGCAGTTCTTCGCCCACGCCTTGTGGCGCTTGCCCGCCTTGAAGCGCAACACGCGCGGGTCGGCGAGCGCCTCGCCGTCGAGGTTGGCGAGCAGGGTCGCCGCCGCCTCGTCGTCCGAAATATCGGCGCTCGAATAGACATAGCCGTTGCCGGTGCGATGCTGGAGCGGGATGCGCCATTGCCATCCGGCCTTGCGACGCGTCGAGCGCGTGTAGGGCGTGAAGTCCGCCGAGCGCACCGACGGCACCGCCTGCGCGCTGTCGCACGGCAGCCAGTGCGACCAGTCTTCGAGATCGACACCCAGTGTTTGCCCGAGCAGAAGCGAGCGGAAACCCGAGCAGTCGACGAACATATCGCCCGCGACGCGCGTTCCCGATGCCAGCTTTACCGCCTCGATATCGCCGCTTTCGCTATCCTGCTCGACCTCGACGATGCGGCCCTCGACACGTTCGATCCCGCGCGCTTCCGCCCAGCCGCGCAGATAGCGGGCATAGAGGAAGGCATCGAGATGATAGGCATAGGCAAAGGCGCTGCGCACATCGTTCGCGTCGCCGTTCGGCAGCATGAATCGGTTCTGGAGCGCGGTGACGATCGGGAAACAATAGTCGAAGAGCGACGCCGCGGTGCCGGCACGGTTCGCGCGGATCCAGTAGCTGAAGAAATCGGCCTCGCCGATCGGGCGGCCGAAGGTGCCGAAGGGGTGGATATAGCGGTCGCCCTCGCGCCCCCAGTTCACGAACTCGATGCCGAGCTTGAAGCTCGCCTGCGTCGCCTTCATGAACTCGACTTCGTCGAGCCCGAGGAAGTCGTTGAAATCCTTCATCTGCGGCAACGTGGCCTCGCCGACGCCGACCGTACCGATTTCTTCGGATTCGATCAGGCGCACATGGAAGCGGGCGGGATCGAGCTTTGCGGCGCAGGCCGCGGCGCACATCCAACCGGCGGTCCCGCCGCCGACAATCACCAGTTCGAATTTGTCCCCCATGATGGGTCCAGCTTAACGCGGGAGAAAGCAGGCGCCAGCCCCATAAAGAGACCGGCGCCGCTCCCCCTTTTTTAGAAGTTCAGGCGAACGCCGACTTGATAGCGCCGATCGTTCTTGAACCAGGCGTTCGGTTTCAGAAGACCATCCGAATCCACCTGCTGCATCAGGACGGTATCGGTGCCGAGCAAGTTGGTCCCTTCGAGCACGAATTCGATCCGGTCGGTCGCGCGAAGGCGAAGCGAGGCGTCGAGATAGCCCGTACTCTTCTGCCAGACCGGGAAGCCGACGCAGCAATCGATCGCGGTGACCAGATATTTGGAGCGCCAGTTATACGCGACGCGCGCCGATACCGGGCCCTTTTCGTACATGCCGACCAGATTATAGCTGTGCTTCGAGATGCCCTCGAGCGCGTCCGGCTTGACCGTGCTGGTCTCGTAGCTGATGCCGCCGCCTGCCGTACCGCCGGCGGTTTCGTTCGTCAGATTGACCGTCTCGATCCCATTGTTTTTGACATAGGTATAGTTGGCCTGGACACCGAAGCCGTCAAACGGCGCAGGCAGGAAATCGAAGAAGGTCTGGAACGCGAATTCCGCGCCATAGATTTTCGCGCCATCGCCGTTGACCGGCCGGTTGATGCGAACATCCTCGGTCACCCCATTGTTGGTGATCGAAAGATTGAACTGGCCCGACTGGATATATTCGTTGAACTTCTTGTAAAAACCAGTGACCGTGAACGAGCTCGAGCGGCCGAAATAATATTCGAGAGTGAGGTCGAACTGGTCCGCCGTCATCGGCTTGAGCCCCGGATTCCCCGACTGGCCTGTATATTGCCAGTCATAGGCGATTGCCTCGCCCGCGTCGTTGCGCGTGACATTGGGATCGGACGGATCGTTCAGGTTGGGCGCCAGACGATTGATCGTCAGGAAATTGCGCAGCAAGCCGAAATCGGGCCGTGACATCGCGCGCGAATAGGCGAAGCGCGACACCAGCTTGTCGGTGAGGTCGAACTTGACGTTGAAGCTGGGCAGCGCGTGGAAATGATTGTTGTTCGACGTGGTCGGAACGATTCCGCCGTTGTTGAACGCAATCTCTGCCGCCGTGACGACACAGCCAGCCGTCGCGGTGGGAATGGCAGGCGGCGGCGGCGTCGAGCGGTCGCACACCAGCTGATCGGCGGTGAACGGGTTCGCAAAGGTCGTCGCCCCCTGCGTTTTGTCCTGCGTCCAGACGAGGCGGACGCCGAGGTTGCCCGAAACGCCGATATTTCCGATTGAGAGGCCGTCGCCGCCGAACTTTGCCATCGCATAGGCCGCGACCGTACGCTCGCTGACCTTGTGCACTTCGCTCGGCAGATAGCAGCCGTAATCGCCTTCGATCGTTTCACCGGCGCGATAACCGGCGCCCGAACAGACCGGATAATATTCGCCGACGCCAATCGCCGGTCGACCCAGGGTGTTGGCGAGGTCTTCGCGGTTCACCAGCTTGTCCATATTATAGAAGATGAACGAGCTCTGGTTCGTCTGGTTGCCCGCGAAGAAGTCGCGACCAAAGCTGTGGGTCTGATAGCTGTTCGCGCCGTAGATCGGCTTGTCGACGTTGAAATAGGATGCCTGGGTGTTGGTCCAGTTGTTCGAGATGTTCGCCCAATTATAGGCGCCCCAGCGCACCGTCTGGTCGCGGTCGGCATAGCGTGCGCCCACCTTGATCGCGTCGAGCCAGCCCGAGTCCACGTCATATTCGACGTCGGCGCGTAGCGCGACCTCCTTGCCGTCGCTATCCTCGGTATGATCGGTGATCGCGTAATAATGGTAATTGTTCGGGTTGTTGAGCCCGCCCGACGACAGGTTGATATTGTTCGCGACGTCGGGGATGAATTCGAGCCGCGGATATTTGCCGGTCAGGTCGACGAAGGTGTTGGCATAGCTGCGCGTCGTCACCGAGGCGTTATAGTTGCTGACGCTGGCATCGACATATTGGCCGTCGATCGTCACCCGCAGCCGGTCGTTCACGTCCCAACGGAAATTGAGGCCGAAATCCTGCGTGATCTGTTTGTTGCGCAGCGCGTTGGCCGCCGTATCGACGTGCGGCGCCTTGCGCGGGCTGGCGCACGACGCCTCCCACGAATAGCATTGTGCGAAGAAGGGTTCGCCATCCTCATTGAGACCATAGCCGGCATTGTCACCGGGGAAATCGCCGTGATAACCCGTCGGCTGCGTCCACCAACCCGACAGGAAATTGCCGTCATCGTCGAAGGTGAAGCGGTTTCTGTTCGCACCGGTAGCGTAGGGATTGGCAACGCCGGCCAGCGGGCTCACTTGTAGCGCGTCGCCATAGATATGATCGCTGGGCTTGCCATACAGGTCGGGGATCAATGCCGCGGACAGGACCGAATATTCGCGCCAGCTGTTGTTATATTGCGAGCGGTTATACTGTCCTGTGAGTTGCATCGAACCGTCGGTCGACCGCCACTGGAACGCCGCCGCCACGCCATAGCGTTTCCGGTCATATTCGTTTTCGCGCAGATAGATGCCGCCGGGGACATAGGTCTTGCCGGCATTCAGCGCGCCGTCGCCGTCGGTGTCGAACGCGCCGTTGAAAATGCCCATGCGGTCGAACTGGACGCCCTGGCTCGCGGTGATCGCGTGCGAATAGGCGCCGTTCACCATCAGGCCGATTTCGCCGATGCCCGTTTCCCAGCGGTTCGAAATGATGCCGGAGATTTCGGGCGTCGATTTCTTTGCGATGTCGCCATAGGTGTTCTTGATCGAGATCGAGATCAGGCGCCCTTCCTGATCGAACGGCACGCGCGTGCGCAGATTGACCGTTCCGGCGATGCCGCCCTCGATCAGATCGGCGGTCTGGTTCTTATAGGTGTCGATCCCGCCGAGCAGTTCGGGCGAGATATCCTGCCAGGACAGGCCGCGCGAGCTGTTCGCGCTGAACGTATCGCGGCCGTTGAATTCGGAACGAACCTGGTTGAGCCCGCGAATGATGACGCCCGAAGGCTCGGCCGAAAAGTGCGAGGTGTCGTCGGTGCCCGCGAAGCGGATCACGGTGATGCCCGGAAC
>JAFAED010000394.1 GCA_023424275.1 Pseudomonadota bacterium
CTCTCAGGCCGCGCCGCGCGCCACAAGGGCATGGCGCTGTTTCCGCGCAAGGTCGGCGGCCGTTATCTCATGATTGCGCGGCAGGACGGGAAGAACATCACGATCATCGCATCGGACAGTCTCACCGACTGGGACGACGAAGGGCAGATCCTCATGCGTCCGGCCTATGCGTGGGAGCTCGTGCAGATGGGCAATTGCGGCAGTCCGATCGAGTGCGACGAAGGCTGGATCCTTCTCACCCACGGCGTCGGCGCGATGCGCAAATACAGCCTTGGCGCGGCCTTGCTCGACCGCGACGATCCGACGAAGCTCCTCGCGCGTACCGAGTGCCCGATTCTCTCGGCCGCCGAGAGCGACCGCGAGGGCTATGTACCGAATGTGGTCTACACCTGCGGCGCGATGCGCGTCGGCGGCGATCTCTTCATTCCTTACGGGATTTCGGACAGCGCGATCGGCTTTGCGACGACGCCGATCGAGCGGCTCCTCGCGAGCATGAGCTAGGGGACAGTCAGGAGGCGAATAGGCCTATTTCTGGGGCGCGGGGCGCTCGATCTTCCGCCGGGCATCGACCGACGCGATCAGCACCGCGCAGCAGAGGCAGCCATCCTCGTCGGTCACCTCGATCCGGAGCGTATCGACATCGTTGATGAGTTCGGGATTGTCGCCGAGCAGGTGCCCCGCATAGCGGGCGGCTTCGACCCGGGCTGCGGCCGTGTCGGGCAGGTCGACGCCCTCATCGTCGAGTTCGCGCTGGCCGCTGCTGCTGTGGAAATAACAACGGGGCATCCAACTTCTCCCACCTTCGGCAACTCACAAGTCTGCCTAGGGTTTCGATCCGGCCCCCGCTCCTTCGTCACTGCACCACGACACATGGCGGTAAGGCGGGCCTCATGCCCGCCTATGGGGCTCAAGCGGCGGCAAATCCAGCCTTGTTCATCACCGCGGTCACATGTTTGTTGCCGTCGTCGCCGAGCGCCGACTTGAGGCGAGGGAAGAGGCGCTGCTCCTCTTCCTCGACATGCGCTTCGATTTCGGCGCGAAATTCGCGGAGCTTGGCGATCCAGGCGGGATCGGCGGCATCCATTTCCGACAAGTCGAACAGATATTGCTTCACATAGCCATGGTCGTGGACGAGCTTGTCGGCATCCTCGATCTGGCCATGGTCGCGCATCGCCGGGTAGACGACATTCTCTTCTTCGAATGCATGTTTCGCAAGCGCGTGCTGGAGCTGGACGAGCAGCGTCTTGCGCTTTTTAACGTCGCTCTCGTCGGTCGCTTCGAGCGCGTCGAAGAGTTTCATCGTCAACCGGTGTTCGGCCTTGAGGCCCTCGTCCCATTGCCCCTTGAACGCGGTGAGGCTCTGCACCGCGGCCTTGCGGCCGAAGTTGGCGACGAGGCCGACGGCAAATCCCGCAGCGGCCGCACCGAGCAGAAAGGCCGGATTACCCTGCGACCGGCGTGCGTTGGCGAAAATGTCGAGGGACATGGGAGGGCTCCTTCGGAAGGTCAGGGATGGTCGAGGCGGGTCTCGACGCGGATTAGCGAAACCGCGGTACGTCGCGGCTGAACGAGCATGAAGTGGGCGGCGACGGCGATATCCTCGGCCCGCAGCATCTGATGCTTGCCGATCAGCTCCTTCTGCTTCTCGGGCGGGAATTCGGGATATTGGAAGTCGGCACCGGTAAAGCCCGGCTCGATCAGCCCGACCTTGATGTCCTGTTCCGCCAGTTCCTGGCGAAACGACTGGACGAAGCCCTGAATGCCGGTCTTCGCCGCGACGTAGATCGAGCTGCCGGGCCCGCGCGATACCGCCGTCATCGATCCGATCATGATGATGTCGCTGCCCGCCGACATGCAGCGCGCGGCTTCCTGGGCACAGACGAGATAGGCGGTGAAGTCCGTCTCGAGCTGGTAGCGCGCCTCGCTCTCGCCGGCGTCGGCGAGCGCTGCCGCCGGGACCGCCGCGTTGATCACCGCAATGTCGATTTCGCCAAGATAGTCTCGCGCCGCTTCGAAAAAGCGGTCGACGTCTTCTGCCAATGCAAGATCGACGTTGATGCCGTCGCCTTCGCCCACTTCGCGGATGCGCTGCAGCGCATCGTCCAGATGTTCGGGGGTACGGCCGCAGACGAACACCTTCACGCCGTAGCTTGCGAGGAGGACCGCGATCGCACGGCCGATCCCCGTCGTGCCCCCGGTTATGATCGCGCGTCGGCCCTTGATCTCGGGAGCCTCGGTATGCGCGTCGGCTTCGTCGATCATGGCATTTCCCCGGAAGTGGTGAAGATGGGATCGTCGCCCGTTCGCGCCGCCGACGCGGCGACGATCCAGTAGGGATTTTCCTCGTCAGCCTTCAGCAGGCTGCAGATCGGGGCGCCGTCGACGAAAAGACGCGCGCTACGGCCTGCCGCTTCACCGGCGGCGATTTCAAGTGCTGCGGCAGGCGTAGAAGCTTCGAAAAAAAGGCGTTTTTCGAGGCCGATATGGTCATCGTCATACTGCAGCATGATGGTCGGCTTGCGGGCGGGCATTGGGTCCGCGTGCGATGTCGTGGCCAACAGCTGGTCTGGGACGGGAGCGCTCATCGTCCCCGCCTTAATAGGCCGGCGGATCGCTGCTCGGGAAGGATTCGTCGGCGGCCTGGTCGACACGGTCCCAGTCGCGTCGGACTTCGTCGCGCATGCCATCCGGCCCCGCCGAGCGGGTCTGGTCGAAATTCTCGGCATGCGTCTCGCCGTCGGCGAAGGCAGCCGAATGGCCCTCGTCCTTCGTGGCGGTCGGTGCCTGCTTGCGCGTGAACCAGAAAAGCGCGCCGAGGACGCCGATGCCGAGAAGTTTTCCGAACCCCGACGAGCGGCGCGGCGCTGTCATTGCCTGTGACATGTCTGTCTCCATCTTTGCGAAAAATTGGGGAGCCTGAAAGGGCAACGGGGGGTCGGCCTCAAAGTTGCCGCGGCGCCGCGCCGATTAACAAATGTTGCCCTCTTTTTGCACTGCGCGCCGCGGGCGCCTGGATCCGGGCAGCTACGGAGGCTTGCTTCGCCGGAACGGGGAAATCGTTTCCGTCGTCGGCGTCGGCGTCGGCGTCGGCGACGTGTCGCGGGGCTTCTTTACGCTCTGGTCAGTTGCCGAAGCATGTCTTCGGAACATGGGTGATCCGGCAAGCGAGATCGGCTTCGCCCGACGCGACGACATAATGATCGCCGCCATCGGCGATGCCGGTCGTGAAGACGACATCGCGAATATAGAGCTTGTCTT
>JAFAED010000405.1 GCA_023424275.1 Pseudomonadota bacterium
TCCCTGGGCAGCAGCTTGATCGCGAGGTCATGTTCGGCGACGGGAAGCGCTTCCTCGACCGCGAGGATTTCCTCGGCCGCCATCGCCCTCATCTCGGGATCGGCGAGCATTTCCTTCAGCGAAACGAGTTCGGCGCGCAAACGCGTCACTTCGGCCGCGGCTTTCGCGACGGGTTCGAGCTCGGCGAACTCCTTCGACGCCGCGACGAAATCGGCGGGCGCCATATCGCCCGTCGCCATGCGCGCCTGCAATGCCGCATGGCGTTCGATGATGGCGTCGATCTGCTTGGAGGAAACGGAGGTCATCAGAGTGCGCTGATGATCGCGCTGCCCGATATCGTCAGCTCATCGTCGCCGCGAATATTGACGTAGGGTTCGCTATCGCGCGTTCCGATCGAAATCAGCGCGCGCGCGGGAATCTTGCCTGCCTTGTCAAACCGCTTGCGCGGCGAGCCCGTCGCCACGATTTCCGTTGCAAAGCCCTTATTGCGAAGCGCGGCCAGCGCATTCATCGCGAACATCAGACGGCCGTCGTCCTCAACGGCAATCACAAAGTCGAGCCGCGTATCGATGACATCGTCGGCCAGCAGCATCGCCAGCCGCTCGATCCCCGCCGCCCAGCCGACCGCCGGGGTCGGCGGACCGCCGAGATTCTCGATCAGCCCATCATAGCGCCCGCCGCCGAGCACCGTGCCCTGCGCGCCCAAGCGGTCGGTGACGAATTCAAACGCCGTGTGGCGATAATAGTCGAGCCCGCGCACGAGCCGCGCATTGCGCTCCCACGCGACCCCCGCGGCGTCGAGACCCGACGTCACGGCGCCGAAGAAATCCTGCGCCTCGCTGGTGAGGAACGCGTCGATATCGGGCGCGCTGTCGGCGATCGGGCGGTCCTTCGGATCCTTGCTGTCGAGGATACGCAGCGGATTCTTGTCGAGCCGCGCGAGGCTGTCTTCCGACAGGTCGCCGCGATGCGCTTCGAAATGATCGACCAGCGCCGCACGCCAGCCGTCGCGGCTTTCCGCATCGCCGAGCGTGTTGAGCGTCAGCGTCACGCCTTCGGCGACGCCCAGTTCCTTCAGCAACTGGTCGGCAAAGACGAGCAGCTCGGCGTCGGCGAGCGGGCTGTCGCTGCCGAGCACTTCGGCATCCAATTGGTGGAACTGGCGATACCGCCCCTTTTGCGGGCGCTCGTAACGGAACAGCGGGCCGTGCGTCGCGACTTTCAGCGGCGCGAACTGCTGCCAACCGTTCGTCACATAGGCGCGCGCAATGCCCGCGGTGAATTCGGGGCGCAAGGTGATCGACTCGCCGCCGCGATCGTCGAACGAATACATTTCCTTCGACACGACGTCGGTCGTCTCGCCCAGGCTGCGCGCGAACACCGCGGTCGGCTCGATCACCGGCACCTCGATCCGCTTATAGCCATAGAGGCGGCGGACCCGTTCGAAGGTGTCGACGACATGCGCGAAGCGGTCGGCGAAATCGCCGAGCATGTCCTGCGTGCCGCGCACGGCCTGCGGGGTCTGGATTTTGGCGGATTTGTCCTTGCTCATGGCGGCGGCGTCTAATGGTTTTTGGTCGAAAGGCAAAGGGCGCTTGCAGAGCGTCCGCTGGACCTCGCCGCGATTCGGGGGCAGAGAAACGGCCATGAAAAAAGCACTGTTCGTCGCACCCGCCCTTCTTGCCCTCACCGCAACCGCCGCCCACGCCCAGGACGGCAACAGCCGGCCGCAGCCGGTCGTCCAGCCGTTGACGATCCCGCTGCCCGCCGACAAGCCCTATCCCGGCACGATGTTATTGAAGGTCGACGCCACCGACGTCGCGCGCGGCATCTTTCATGTCCGCCAGACGATCCCGGTGGCGAAAGCGGGCAAGCTGACCCTGCTCTATCCCGAATGGCTGCCCGGCAAGCATGCGCCGCGCGGCGCGATCGCCGAGGTGGCGGGCTTCAAGGCGAGTGCGGGCGGCAAGCCGCTCGCCTGGACGCGCCAGCCGACCGACGTCTATGCCTTCGACATCGACGTGCCGACGGGCACGAAGAGCATCGAGATCGCGTTCGATTTCCTGTCGCCGACACGCACGAGCGAGGGCCGCGTCGTCGTCACCCCGGCGATGATGAACCTGCAATGGGAACAGGTCAGCCTCTATCCCGCGGGATATTTCACGCGCCAGATCCCGGTGCAGCTCGACGTCACCCTGCCCGAAGGCTGGTTGGGGGCGGCGGCGCTCGACGGGCTCAAGGTGTCGGGCAATCGCTACAGCTTCGGCGTCACCAGCTATGAAAATCTGGTCGACAGCCCGATGTTCGCCGGCCGCTATTTCCGCCAATGGGCGCTCGGCAACGGCGTGACGCTGAATGTCGTCGCCGACGAACCCAAATATCTCGACGCCAGCCCGGACCATATCGCGCGCCACGCCGCGCTCGTGTCCGAAGCGGTCGCGCTGTTCGGAACGCGCCATTATGATCGCTACGACTTCCTGCTCGCGCTGACCGACGAACTCGGCGGCATCGGGCTCGAACATCATCGCAGCAGCGAGAACAGCCGCGCCCCCGACTATTTCACCAAATGGAACGACAACGACAGCGAGCGCGGGCTGTTGCCGCACGAGTTCGTCCACAGCTGGAACGGCAAATATCGCCGCCCCGACAAGATGTGGACGCCCGACTACCGCACCCCGATGCAGGACAATCTGCTGTGGGTCTATGAAGGGCAGACGAGCTTCTGGGACCTCGTCCTCGCCGGCCGCTCGGGGATGCAGTCGAAGGAGATGATACTCGCCGAATGGGCAACCAACGCCGGCAATTACAGCGCGCAGGCGGGCCGCCAGTGGCGGTCGGTCGAGGACACGACGCTCGACCCGGTCATCGCGGCGCGCAAACCCAAGCCCTTTGCGAGCTGGTCGCGGAGCGAGGATTATTACAACGAAGGCTCGCTCGTTTGGCTCGAGGCCGACATGCTGATTCGCGGCGCGACGAACAATGGGAAAAGCCTCGACGATTTCGCGCGCGCTTTCTTTGGCGGACGCGAGGGCGACTGGGGGCAGGACACCTATGATTTCGACGATGTCGTCGCGGCGCTGAACGCGGTCCACCCCTATGACTGGGGAAGCTTCCTGCGCACGCGGCTGCAAACCCCCGGACAGCCGGCACCGCTCGGCGGGATCGAACGCGCGGGCTACAGGCTCGTCTGGCGCGATACGCCCAACGTCTATGACCGCGACCGCATGGCGCAGGCAAAAAACGCCGACCTCACCCATTCGCTCGGCATGACGATCGACAAGGACGGCATCGCGACCGCGATCCAGTGGGATGGCCCCGCGTTCAAAGCGGATATCATCAACGGCACGAAGATCGTGGCCGTCGAAGGGCTGAGCTACAGCCGTGAACGAATCGAAGCCGCGATTCGCGCCGCGACCGACGGCAAGACCCCGGTCCGGCTGATCGTCGAGCGCGGCGGCCGCTATCGCAATCTCGAGATCGACTATCATGGCGGGCTGCGCTGGCCGCACCTCGAAAAAACGGAGAGTGGCCCTGACTGGTTCGATCAGCTATTGGC
>JAFAED010000411.1 GCA_023424275.1 Pseudomonadota bacterium
CATCAGCGAATAGAAGGTGATCGTGCCCGGGTGGCCGAACCATCCGGGGTTCAGCGTCGGCCCGGTCAGCATCTCGAGCGCGGTGCTCATGAACAAGGGCTCGTCGGGATCGTTGAGCGCGGGCAGACCGAAACCGACGCCATCGATGCGCAGCAGCGCCGCGACGATCAGGACCAGGCACAATCCGGCCGGCCCCGTCAGGAGCCTCCAGAACGATTTGCGGGCTGTGGGCATCGGGTCCGTCATGCTGTCGAGACCTAGACGTGGAGCGACGATGCAAACCGTAATTTTGGCCGGCGGCCTTGGCAGCCGATTGGGCGAAGAAACCGCGATCAAGCCGAAGCCGATGGTGGAAATCGGCGGCATGCCGATCTTATGGCACATTATGAAGATCTATTCCGCCAGCGGATTCAACGACTTCGTCGTGTGCCTTGGCTACAAGGGCTATTTGATCAAGGAATTTTTCGCCAATTATTTCCTCCACACCTCCGACGTGACCATCGACCTGCGCAATGGCAACGGGATGGAGGTCCATCATGCGCGCAGCGAGCCTTGGCGGATCACGCTGGTCGAAACCGGCCCGACGACGATGACCGGCGGCCGCCTCGCCGCGATCCGGCCCTATCTCGACCCCGACCAGCCTTTCTGCTTCACCTATGGCGATGGCGTCGCCGATATCGATATCGCCGAACTCGTCGATTTCCACCGCACCCACGGACTGCGTGCGACGGTGACATCGGTCGCGCCGCCGGGACGCTTCGGCGCGCTCGCCTTCGACGGCGACCGCGTCACCGATTTTCAGGAAAAGCCGATGGGCGACGGCGGCCAGATCAACGGCGGCTTTTTCGTCGCCGACCCCTCAGTCCTCGACCTCGTCGACGGCCCCGATACGGTCTGGGAAAGCGGTCCGCTCGAACAGCTGGCGCGCGGCGGCGAACTGATGGGCTATCGCCACGAAGGATTCTGGCAGCCGATGGATACGCTGCGCGACAAGCTTTACCTCGAAGATCTGTGGAACCGGGACGCCGCCCCGTGGAAACGGTGGTGAGTGCCGCCGCGGGGGCGCCGTGGACCGGGCGCCGCGTGCTGGTCACCGGCCATACCGGATTCAAGGGAAGCTGGCTCAGCCTGTGGCTGCATCATATGGGCGCGAAGGTCACCGGCTTTGCCCTGCCCGCACCGACACAGCCCAGCCTGTTCGAAAGCGCGCGCATCGCCGAACTCGTCGGCCATGTCGAAGGCGATGTGCGCGATGCCGCGGCGCTCCGCCGGACTGTCGAAGCCTGCGAGCCCGAGGTGATCTTCCACCTCGCCGCACAACCGCTCGTCCGCCTCTCCTACCGCGAGCCGGTCGAAACCTATGCGACCAACGTCATGGGCACGGTCCATCTGCTCGACGCCGCGCGACAGGTGGCGGGCGTCAGGGCGATCGTCTGTATCACCAGCGACAAATGTTACGAGAACCGCGAGTGGGTCTGGCCCTATCGCGAAAGCGACCCGATGGGCGGCCACGATCCGTACAGCAACAGCAAGGGCTGCGCCGAACTCGTCGTCTCGGCGTGGCGCAGCAGCTTCTTCGACGCCGAAGGCCCGCTCCTCGCCTCGGCACGCGCGGGCAATGTCATCGGCGGCGGCGACTGGGCGGACGACCGGCTGATCCCCGACCTGATCCGCGCGCTGGCATCGGGTACCGCACCGCTGATCCGGTCGCCCGCTTCGGTGCGCCCCTGGCAGCATGTGCTCGAAGCGCTGAACGGCTATCTGATGCTCGCCGAGCGGCTGCTCGCTGGCGAACGCAATTTTGCCGAGGGCTGGAACTTCGGTCCGTCGGACGAGGATGCGCGTCCCGTGTCGTGGATCGTCGACCGGCTTCAGGCGGCATGGGGCGACCATCGCCCCGCGCTGGCCGACAGCGGGCCGCGGCCGCACGAGGCGACGCTGCTGCGGCTGGACAGCTCAAAGGCGCGCGCCGGCCTCGGCTGGCGCCCCGTGCTGCCGCTCGCCGACGCGCTTCAATGGATCAGCGAGTGGCACAAGGCGGTCGATGATGGCGCCGATGCGCGCGCGACGACGCTGGCGCAGATCGACCGCTATGTCGAACGGCAGGGACTGGACGGGACGGCGCGGGCCGCAGCCTAGGGCGCGCCGCGCTCCCGAAAGGTGACGCGGTTGTGCCAGAACCAGCTGCCGATCACGAGGACGATCGTGAAGCCGAGTTGCGCGACGATCGGCGAGATGCCGCCAACCTCGACGAGCAGCGGCAGTGCCGCCCAGTTCGCGGCATAGTTGAACAGATAGAAGCTCGCGAAGGCGGCAAATTCGCGCAGGATATTGCCGCGTGTGCGGAATACGCCGAGCTTGTAGGTCGTGAAGGCGAAGCAGAGACACACCGCCTGCGCGATCCCCAGCGCGATCATATAGTGCGTGCGAAAATAGGGCACCGCCCAGAGCAGCAAAGGATAGAAGGCGAGCCCGAACAGCGTGTTCAGGCCGCCCGCGACGAGGAAGCGCAGCGGCCGTCCGAGCGGAACCACGCGGCCAAGCATCGGATCAATCCTCGTCGATCAGCGCGATGCGCATATTCTCTGCCAAGACCTCGCGCGGCAGGAAGGGCGACAGATCCTCGAGCGCCGGCGAGGTGATGCGCCCGTCAGGATGCTGTTTCGCGCCAAGCTTCGGCGCAAAGGGCACATGCTCGTCGACGACGATCTCGCAGAAGGCCGGGCCGTCGACCGCCAGCGTCGAGGCGATCGCATCGGCGAGGCCCGCGTGCGTGTCGGTGCGGGCATAGGCAAAGCCGAACGCTGCCGCGATCTTGGCGAAATCGGGGAAGGTCACATTGCTCTTGGGACCGCCGCCGACCTCGACGCCGTTGAAGAAATTGCGCTGCGTCTGGAAGATCGAGACATAGCCGCTGTTGTTGATCAGGATGACCTTCACCGGCAGGCCGTAACCCGCGATCGTCTGCATTTCCTGCAGGTTCATCATGATGCTGCCGTCGCCGGCAATCGCGATCACGCGCTGCTTGCCCCCGGTCGCGGCGCACACGCCGATCGCGGCGGGCAGATCATAACCCATCGTCGCGCACCCCGAATTGGTCCACAGCCGCTGGCCGGGGCGCAGATGCGCGGCCTGGAACCCGATCACGCACGCGCTGCCGTTGCCGGTGACGACCACGTCATCCTCGCCGAGCTGTGCGAACAGTTCGTCCATCGCGACATAGGGATGCACAAGCTGGTCATGCTCACGATATTCGGGAAGCACGGCAGGGAAACGCCGCACCCGCTCGCGCGCCCAGCCGAGCCATTCGGTGTGCGCCGCGGTCGGCCCCGCATAATCCTGCGCCAGCAAGGCGGGGACCAGGTCGGCGAGGTCGGCGAC
>JAFAED010000450.1 GCA_023424275.1 Pseudomonadota bacterium
GCCCTGGCTCCACCCCGCCGCCTCCCGATAATCGCGCACCCGATTTTCCAACATCCGTCCCCAAGCCTGTAAAGAACTCTTTACAGGCGCAAGAAGCACCTTGTCAAACACTCTTTACACCTGGGCGCACGGCCCGTGACGCCGGATCGTCCTGACGACGATATGGTTAAACCGCCGGGGTTGCAGGCCCTGCGCGGCGATGGCAGGTTGCTTTCAAGGGGTGGGTTCGATCGCGAAAGGCTGCCGGCCATGCGGATACGCGCGTTCCTTATCCTCACCCCCCTGATCCTCGCCTCATGCGGCGGTGGCGGCGGTGGAAGCGGAGGCGGCGGCACGCCCCCGACCGCCAATACGCCGCCGACCTTCACCTCGCTCCAGACTGCCAGCATCGCCGAAAATACGGCGGCCGCCTATCAGGCGACGGCAAGCGACGCCAACGGCGACGCGCTGACCTTCGCGATCGACGGCGGCGCCGATGCCGCGCGCTTCTCGATCACGGCCGCGGGTGCGCTACGCTTCAACGAAACGCCCGATTACGACCTGCCCGGCGATGCCGACGGCAATAATGTCTATGCGGTGCAGTTGCGCGTCAGCGACGGCCAGGCCAGCGCGACGCAGGCGGTCAACATCACCGTCACCAACAGCCGCGAAGGCATAGCGGTCGCGCGTGTCGGCACCGGCTTCAACCAGCCGCTTTACGTCGCGCCGATCCCGGGCGACAGCCGCGTCTATGTCGTCGAGAAGGGCGGCAATGTATATCGCTTCGACCCGGCGGACGGCAGCCGTACCCTCGTCCTCGACATCACCGACATTTCGACGAATGGCGAACGCGGGCTGCTCGGGCTCGCCGCCTATCCCGACCATGCTTCGTCGCAGCGGCTGTTCGCCGTCGCGACCGCGACCAACGGCGCGGTGCAGGTGCGCCGCTACACGCTCGGCCAGCCCAATTCGTCGACGACCTACGATACGGTGCTCAGCATCCCGCATTCGGAGAACAGCAACCATAATGGCGGCTGGATCGGCTATGGCCCCGACGGCCATGTCTATGTCGCGGTCGGCGATGGCGGCGGCGGCCTCGCCAACAATGCGCAGAATGCGAACTCGCGGCTCGGCAAGATCCTGCGCTTCGCGGTCGGCGCCGGCGGCAACAGCTATAGCCCTGCGCCCGGCAACCCCTTCCTCTCGGGCGGCGGCGATCCCTATGTCTTCGCGCTCGGTTTTCGCAATCCGTTCCGCGCCTCGTTCAGCGGTTCGACGCTCGTGATCGGCGACGTCGGCGAAGGCGCGGTCGAGGAGGTCGATCTCGTCACGACCAGCCAGCCGGGGGCGAATTTCGGCTGGCCGTTCCGCGAAGGTACGCGGACGAACTCGGGAACGCCGCCCGCCGGTCTCGTCAATCCGGTCGCCGAATATCTGCACGGCAGCGGCCCGCGCGAAGGGCGCACCGTCACCGGCGGCTATGTCTATCGCGGCCCGGTTGCCTCGCTTCAGGGGCAATATGTCTTCGCCGATTTCATCTCGGGCAATATCTGGACCGTCCCCTTCGCCAGCCTCGTTCCCGGCCAGACGCTCCCTTCCTCGCGCTTCGCACGGCGGAACGAAGATTTCGCCCCCGACGCGGGGACGATCGACCAGATCGCCTCGTTCGGGGAGGACAGCGCGGGCAATCTGTTCCTCGTCGACCTTGGCGGAGAGATTTTCATGGTGCGCCAAAGCTAAGCGCTTGCGACCCTCGGGGACGCGCGGCACAAGGGCGCCTCCAGAGGAGGCCTCCCCATGAAATCACTGCCGTTCGTCGCGCTTGTCGCCCTTCAGCTCGCGCTCGCGCCCGCTGCCCAAGCCAAGCTGTCAAAAGCCGAAAGCGGCATGGCGAAAACGGTCGAGGCCGAACAGGCGCGCAGCCTCGCGCTGCTCGAAAAGCTCGTCAACCAGAACAGCGGCTCGCAGAATCTGGAGGGCGTCGAAAAGGTCGGGGCGATGATGCGCGCCGAACTCGAACCGCTGGGCTTCAAGGTCGAATGGAAGGACATGCGCAATACCGGCCGCGCCGGCCATCTGATCGCGACGCACACCGGCAAGCAGGGCGGCAAGCGCCTGCTGCTCATCGCGCATCTCGACACCGTCTTCGAACCCGACTCGCCCTTCCAGACATTCGTCCGCAAGGGCGACAGGGGCGAAGGCCCCGGCGCGGGCGACGACAAGGGCGGCATGGTCGTGATCGTCGCGGCGCTGCGCGCGATGAAGGCGGCGGGAACGCTGAAGGACGCCAATATCGAAATCCACATGACCGGCGACGAAGAAGACGCCGGCACCCCCATCGAAAAGGCGCGCGCCGACCTGATCGATGCGGGCAAGCGCAGCGACGTCGCGCTCGATTTCGAGGGCCTCGTCCGCGACAATGGCGCCGACATGGGCTCGATCGCGCGCCGCTCGTCGGACAGCTGGACCGTCACCGCGACGGGCAAGAGCGCGCACAGCTCGGGCATCTTCAGCGCTGCGGCGGGCGACGGCGCCATCTATGAACTCACGCGCATCATTCACCGCTTCCGCACCGAACTGCCCGAACCGAACCTCACCTTCAACGTCGGGCTGATCGCAGGCGGACAACAGGCCGACCTCGACGCGGGCGGCATCCGCGCCACGGTGGGCGGCAAGACCAACATCATCGCGCCGGTCGCGGTCGCACGCGGCGACCTCCGCGCGCTGTCGCCCGAACAGATCGAACGGGTGAAGGCGAAGATGGCGGCGATCGTCGCCGAGCATGCGCCCGGCACCGACGCGAAGATCAGCTTCGATCCCGGCGGCTACCCCTCGATGGCGCCGACCGACGGCTACCGCGCGCTGCTCGCCAAACTCAACGGCGTGAACCGCGACCTCGGGCTTGCCGAAATGGCCCCGCTCGATCCCTTGAAGCGCGGCGCGGGCGACATCAGCTTCGTCGCCGCCGACGTCGACGGACTCGCGGGACTCGGGCCGTACAGCACCGGCGACCATGCGCCCGGCGAAGCCGTCGATATCCCCAGCATATCGCGTCAGGCCACGCGCGCCGCCATATTGATGTCACGCCTTTCCGCTGAAAAGCGCTAAACTGCCGTCTTTGGCAGTTGGCTCAACTTGATTCATTCGCCACAGTGATTAGGTAGCAATCCGAGACGGAATTGACCGCCGATGGGAGACAGATGATGAGCACCGAAACGCACCTCAAACAAAATTACATCGGCGGCCAGTGGGTCGACAGCAAGGGCGGTAAGCTCCACGACGTCATCAACCCGGCGACCGAGGAAGCGGCATCGACCGTCGTGCTCGGTACCGCCGCCGACGTCGACGACGCCGTCGCCGCGGCGAAGGAAGCCTTCAAGACCTTCTCGCAGACCACCCGCGAAGAGCGCCTCGACCTCCTCAACCGCATCGTCGAGGAGTATAAGAAGCGCGCGGGCGACCTCGCCAAGTCGATGGCGTCGGAAATGGGCGCCCCCGTCAGCTTCGCGGGCACCGCACAGGTCGGCGCCGGCATCGGCGGTTTCCTTGGCACGATCGCCGCGCTGAAAGACTTCAGCTTCACCGAAAAATATGCCGCGGGCATGATCGCTTACGAGCCGATCGGCGTCGTCGGCATGATCACGCCGTGGAACTGGCTGCTCAACCAGATCGCGCTCAAGGTCGCGCCGGCGCTCGCCGCGGGCAACACGATGG
>JAFAED010000093.1 GCA_023424275.1 Pseudomonadota bacterium
TTCCACTGGACTGCCCATGTGTGCGTCCCATGGCCGCGCGTCTCGTCGCTTTCGGCGATCAGGCGGAAACGTGCGTTGGGCATCCGTTTCACTGCCTGTTCGGGATAGGGCAGGTTGCGCGGGTTGATGAAGTCGTCGGCCGAGTTGATCCACGTCATCGGCGCGGTGATCTTCTCGAGCCCCGGCCAGGGATTATAGGTCCGTGACGATTCGAACTGATAGATCATGTCGTTGGCGTCGCGGCTGGCAATGTCGCGCTCGACGCGTTCGCGTGCATAGGCTGCGGCAGCATCGCGCGTCGGGTAATTTTTCTGGAGGTTGAGCGGCGCGCCGCCTGCGATCACCGACAGCGACGCCGCGGTACGCAGCCCCAGCGCCGGCTGGCTTTTATACTCGCCGCCCATCCATGCGGGGTCGGCCTTGATCCCGTCGATCAGGAGCTGGCGCCACATGCGGTTCTGCCCCGCGATCTCGACCGGCTGGCACGCCATCGGCATCAGCGCCTGCGCAAAATCGGGATAGGTCTCGCCCCAGATAAAGCCGTGCATGCACCCCATCGACGTGCCCATGATCAGGCGCAGCTTTTTGATGCCCAGCCCTTCGGTCAGCATCCGGTGCTGCAAATCGACCATGTCGTCATAGTCATATTGCGGAAACTTCATCCGGAGCCCGTCCGACGGCTTTGACGATCCGCCATGGCCGACATTGTCGGGCAGGATGATATAATAGCGATTGATGTCGAGCGGCTGGCCGGGGCCATAGAGTTCGTCGGCGAACTGTGGCTGGAGGAACTGCTTGCCGCTGCCGCCGGTGCCGTGGAGGACCATCACCGCATTGTCGATCTCACCCTTCGCATTGCGATGCGGGGCGCCCAGCGTGCTGTAATGCAGCCGGACCGCGGGCATGATCTCGCCCGACCGGAATTTGAAATCGCGGATCGTGACGTCGCCTTCCTTCGTCACCCATTTGCCGGCGGGCACCGCGACAGGGGCGGGGGCAGGCGCTGCGGCTGGGGCCGTTGCCGGCTGCATGGCAAGCAGTGCCAGGGTCAGGACGCTCATCAGGTGTCTCCTCGAATATCGGATGCTGCGGTGCCGCGCGGCCTTGCGGGCGTCAAGCCGGCCGGCGCCGTGCGGTGATGATCACGTCGATCTCGTCGGCGCGCGGGTTGATATATTCCAGCCGCGTGCGTCCGTCGTCGGTCTGCCTGACCGTCGCGGGGATCGAGCTGTTGGTCAGCACCCAGCCGGCGGGAAGCACGACGGTGTTAAGCGGCCGTCCGAACGAACGGTGCCAGACGAGTTCGTCGCCCGTCACGCCATAGCGTTCGGGATCGGTATAGGTTTCCGAAAAGCGCAGCCGCGCGCTCTCGCCCGCTTTCACCGGGGCGAAGTGAAACACGACCGCCTCGGTGTCGGCGGTGACGCCCTTTTCGCCGGGGCTTGCCTTCAGGATCGCATCGCCCTTCAGCATCTCCCAGCGCAGCGCCGCGCCGGTGTCGAGGTTGCGCGCCGAGGGTTTCGTCGCGCGGCTGCCCGGGCGGACGATGTTGACGTAGGTGCCGACCCCGGGCCGCGTTTCGGTATAGTCGTGATAGAGGTCGAAACTGTGCGTTTCGGGCGGCTGGAGGAAATAGGTGACCTCGCGGCTCTGATAGGCGCGCTCGACCAGCGGCGCCTTGACGCTCGACGGCGCGGCCTTGAGACCCGGCGAGGGCCGCGCCTTGATCAGCAGCGGCGCCTCGGCCGGCGTGTTGTTCCAGAAGGCGATCTTGATCCGGCCGTCGGCTTCCTGCAGCACCTGCGCCGGATAATTGCACGACAGCAGCTCGTACCCTGCAGGCA
The DNA here is from genome assembly GCA_023424275.1 of Pseudomonadota bacterium. Lineage (GTDB taxonomy): Bacteria > Pseudomonadota > Alphaproteobacteria > Sphingomonadales > Sphingomonadaceae > Sphingopyxis. Next base: position 1,845 of record JAFAED010000093.1, read on the forward strand.
GCACGACCGCATTGCGCTTGTTGCCGAGCGGCCGATCGAAGACGATGACGTCGCCCTCGCTGTAATAGCTTTTCGCGTCGGCATAGGTCTTGTCGATCAGCACGCGGCCCTCGCCGCCGTCGGGCGCGACCGGACGCGCGAACCTGACCTCGATATATTCGCCATCGGGCTTGGCACCGCGCACCCCGCCCGCCTTGGCGACATCGCCGGGGACGACGCCGAATGTCAGCGGCTTGCCGGTGGCGCGGTCGGTGACGCTTTCGTCGGTCGCGACGCTGCCGGGGCGGATCGGGTTGTAATAGGCGGTCGCGCCCGGCGAACTCGCTGTGATTTCATAGATGATGCGGAATTTGTTGCTGCCCGGCGCGAGCAGCTCATAGCGCGTATAGGCGTCACTCTCGGTCTGTGGCACCGGCGCTGCGGGCTGCGCATGCAGCGGAACCGCGGTCGCCAGCGCCAGCGCCGTCATTGCCCATCTGGAATGCGCCATCATCATCTCCCCGGAGTTGGTCTCGGCCTGCGCCTCCAAACCGCGCTTGCATCGTATACTAAATACAATAAACTCGTCTCCGTCAATCGGCGGGAGGGATCATGGGCTTCAGGAACATCATGCTGGCGTTCGCGCTGGTCGCGTCACCGGCCACAGCGCAGGTCGGCGAGGCCGATATCGACCGATCGCTGGCGTTGCGCGAAAGCTGGATCGGCCTGACTGAAAATGTCGCCTTCGCCGGCCAGTGGACCGCCGACGGGCGCGGCTATGCCTATCGCAAGACGGTGCCCGGCGGCTTCGCCTTGGTCACCTATGACGCGAAGTCGGGGAAGAAGCGGCCGAGCTTCGACCAGCAGCGCCTCGCGGCGGCGCTCGGCAAGGCGACGGGCGAAAGTTACGCCGCGCTGCGCCTGCCGTTCGAAAGCTTCGCTTTCTCGCCCGACGGCAAGGCGATCAAATTCTCGCTGCGCGACGCTGGCTGGCAATGCAGCCTCGCGGACTATGTCTGCGCCGAGGTGCCGCGTGTCGGTCAACCGCGCGGCTTCGGCGTCGTACGCGACCTTGCGGTTCCCGCCGACAACAGCCCGCGCCGCTCGCCCGACGGCCAATGGGAAGCCTATGTCGAGAATTTCAACATCGCGGTGCGCCCGGTCGGCGGCGCGTGGAAGAGGCTGAGTAGCGACGGCTCCGAGGCCAATTTCTACGATCCCGAATCGATCGTCTGGTCGCCCGATTCGGCGAAGCTCGCGGCGTATCGCGTCCGCCCCGGTTTCCGCCGCATCGTCACCCGCGTGCTCTCGACCCCCTCCGATCAGGTGCAACCGCGCGTGATGGAGCAGCTTTATCCCAAGCCCGGCGACGCGGTCGACATCGACCAGCCGGCCTTGTTCGATGTTGCCGGCGGGCGGCAGATCGCGGTCCCCGGCGACCTGTTCGCCAATCCCTATGACATGACCGACCTTGAATGGCGCAAGGACAGCGCGAGCGTCAGTTTCATCTATGAACAGCGCGGCCACCAGATAGCGCGCGTCGTCTCGGTCGATGCCGTCACCGGCACGCCGCACGCCGCCGTGACCGAAGAAGCGAAAAGCTTCATCAATCAGGGCCGCCGCTTCCGCTACGATCTCGACAACGGCCGCGAAGTGCTCTGGATGTCCGAGCGTAGCGGCTGGAACCATCTCTATCTGTTCGACGGCGTGACGGGAGCGGTGAAGAGGCAAATCACCAAGGGCGACTGGGTGGTCCGTGACGTCGTCAGGGTCGACGAGGCGAAACGCCGGATATATTTCACAGCGAGCGGGATGAACCCCGGCGAAGATCCCTATTTCCAGCATGTCTATCGGATCGGCTTCGACGGCGACGACCTGACCCCGCTGACGAGCGCCAATGCCTATCATGACGTCGCGCTGTCGCCCGACGCGAGCCTGTATGTCGACACCTATTCGCGCGTCGACCTGCCCCCCATCGCCGAGCTTCGCCGCACGAGCGACGGCAGCCTTGTCGCGACGCTCGAACGCGTCGACATTTCGAAACTCGTCGCGGCGGGTTTCAGGGCGCCCGAACCCTTCGTTGCGAAGGGGCGCGACGGCCGGACCGACATTTACGGCCTGGTCGTCCGTCCGCAGAATTTCGACCCGGCGAAACGCTATCCGGTGATCGAGAATATCTACGCCGGCCCGCATTCGAGTTTTGTGCCCAAGACATGGTGGCCGTTCGGCTATCATTCGGGCGGCGACAAGGTCGTTGGCATGCAATCGCTCGCCGACCTCGGCTTCATCGTTGTCCAGATCGACGGCATGGGCACGCTCAACAGGTCGAAGGCGTTCCACGACGTCGCGTGGAAGAATATCGGCGACGCGGGTTTTCCAGACCGCATCCTCTGGCACAAGGCGGCCGCCGCGAAATATCCTGCCTACGACATCTCGCGCGTCGGCCTCTATGGCGGATCGGCGGGCGGGCAGAATACGCTGTCGGGGCTGCTTTTCCATCCCGACTTCTACAAGGTCGGGGTCGCCTTCGCGGGCTGTTTCGACAACCGCATGGACAAGATCAGCTGGAACGAACAGTGGATGGGCTGGCCGGTCGACGCCAGCTATTCGGCCTCGTCGGGGGTCGACAATGCCTGGCGGCTTCGGGGCAAATTGTTGATGATCGTCGGCGAGCAGGACGAAAATGTTGACCCGGCCTCGACGATGCAGGTCGTCAGCGCACTGGTGAAAGCGAACAAGGATTTCGACCTGCTCGTCGTCCCGGGCGAAGGCCATGCGGTCGGCCGCTCGACCGGCCCCGTCGATTACGGCCAGCGCAAGCAGTTCGACTTCTTCCTGAAAAATCTGGCGGGGCAGCAAACCCCCGACTGGAACGCGCGCGCCGCCGCGCCGCCCGCCCCTTGACCAACGGAGACATGCGCATGATCCGTATAATGCTGACCGCCGCCATCGCCGCAGCCCTTCTGTCGGGCGCGCCCGTTCACGCCGAAATGGCGCGCGACCGCAGGATCGACGCGGCCGATGCCCAGACGATCACCGACACCTGCCTCGCGCTCGCCGCGAAATCGGGGTGGAAAGTGCATGTCGCGGTGCTGAACGAATATGGCGACCTTATCCGCTTCGTCGGCATGGATGGCGCGACGCGGACCAGCGGGGTGCTAGCGCAGGGCAAGGCGCGCACGGTGTTCCGCACCGGCCGCAGCAGCCGCGAGGTCGCGAAGATGGATCCGTCGGCGCAAAATGCCTTCGATGCCGTGGCGATCGGCGGCGGCGTGCCGGTGGTCGTCGACGGGCGGATGATCGGAGTCGCCGCATCGAGCGGCGCCTTGCCCGAACAGGATGAGGCCTGCGTTGCGGCGGGGATCGCTGCGGCCCTGTGATATAAGCGCCGATAATCAGTCCAATAGGACAAGGCCGTCCGTCGGCGCCGATTCGGTTTTGGTGCCCCCGTGATTCCGTGATATTTTGCCGCTGCTGTTTCTCGTCACCTTTGGGCAAAGGGGATTGTGATGCCGGGCGCATTCAGGGCGGCGATCGTCACGGGGATCGGTTTCTGTCTGACCAGCTTTACGCCGCCGTCGGGTTTCTCGGCGGCCGCGCTCGACGCGCTGGACCCTAGCCGGCTCGCGACGCTGTGGTGCGGCGGCCAGCGCGCGGGTTCGTCGTTGGCCCAAAATTTGCTCGTCGCATCGGCGTTCGCCGCTCCCGCCAGCGAAGGCCGGCCGATCCCGCTTTATCCTGACCTCGCGGTCTCGCCCTTTCCAGTCTCGACGCGCACGGATCAGGCGCGGCGCTATTTCAGCCAGGGCCTGCTCCTGACCTATGGCTTCAATCATGCGGGCGCGGTGCGTTCGTTTCGCGAGGCGCAGCGGCTCGACCGCGACTGCGCGATCTGCTGGTGGGGCGAGGCGGTGGCGCTGGGCCCGAACATCAATGCGCCGATGGACGATCGCGACCGCGAGGCGGCGCTGGGCGCGATGGACCGCGCGATGGCGCTGCGCGGCACGGCATCGCCGATGGAGCGCGCGCTGATCGAAGCCGTCGCGAAACGATATTCGCGCGATCCCGCAAGCGATCGCGCCGCGCTCGACGCCGGCTATGCCGATGCGATGCTCGACGTCGCGCGCCGGTTCCCGGCCGACGATGATGTCGCGGTGCTCGCCGCGGAAGCGGTGATGAACACCAGCCCGTGGAACTATTGGGAGGCCGACAAGAAAACATCGGTCGGCCGGAGCGGGGAGGCGGTGCGGCTGATCGAGACGGTGCTGGCCCGCAACCCCGCGCATGTGCAGGCGAACCATCTTTACATCCACCTGATGGAAGCGAGCGACCCGCAGCGCGCCGAGGCAGCGGCCGACCGGCTCGGCAGCCCGTCGGCACCCAGCGCGGCGCATCTCGTCCACATGCCGGGGCATATCTATCAGCTCCGCGGGCGCCACGCCGATTCGATCCGCGTGAACGTTGCCGCCGCGCGCGCCGACGAGGAATATATCCGCAGCGCCGGCGACAACGGTCTAGTCCGCTATGGCTATTATCCGCACAATATCCATTTCATCGTCACCTCGGCGCAGATGTCGGGCGACATGCGCACTGCCATTCGCGAGGCGCAGCGGCTGCGCACGGTGCTCGACCCTGCCACCTCGGCGCAGATCGCGTGGATCCAGTCGATCGATGCGGCCCCCTATTTCGCGATGGCGCAATTCGCCGATCCGAAAGCGATACTGGCGTTGCCGGCCCCCGACGCGCGTCTCGCCTATCCGACCGCGATGCGCCATTTCGCGCGGAGCATCGCCTATGTGCAGCTTCGCGACCGCAAGGCTTTCGATCGCGAACTGGCGGCGATGGCCCGGATACGGACGTCGGATGCGATGAAGGCGATGATCGAACAGGGGGTGCCCGCGGGGGATCTGGTCGCGCTCGCCGAATTCGTCGCGCGTGGCCGCTTCGCGAGCGCGCGGGGCCGGACCGACGAGGCGATCGGCTTTTACCGTCAGGCGATCGAGATCGAGGGACGCATTCCCTATCAGGAGCCCGCCTATTGGTATTATCCGGTGAAGCAGTCGCTCGGTGCGGCGTTGTTCCGGGCGCGGCGTTATGGCGAGGCGAGCGAGGCGTTTCGCGCTGCGCTGGCGCAGACGCCGAACAATGGCTGGGCGCTTTATGGGCTAGGCCGCAGCGAGGCGGCACAGGGCAATCGGTTGGAGGCTGCGGCGGCGGACAAGGCGCTGGCGAAAGCGTGGACCGGCGACAAAAGCTGGCTTCGTATGGACCGGCTGTAACGCCGCTCCGATCGGGCTCGATCCGCAAGCCCTTCTGTTCGCCGAAAGCGCGAAGCTATGGCGCGGTTCGCTCGATCGACCTTCGTAGCAATTCCCAGAGGTCATGCTGTTCCTCGATGGAGGAGAATTGCCGTTTCAACGTGGCAAGTCTGACGAGGGAGTCGGTCTCCCCGCGCCGGTCGCAAGGTTCCATTTCGCTCCGAAAGGCGAGTTCGGTCACCAAGGATGTCACGAATGTCGCTGCAGCTGGAAGGCCCATGTCTTCGAAGCCGGCCCGCGCGGCGGCCCAACTGAGAATCTTGGCATTTTTGGGTATGTGATCTCCCGAGCCGGAGGACATGTACGAGATCGCGACCGCCGTGTTCCAGATCTTGCTCTCTGCCGCCGACAGCGTCGCCCCGCCGCCGCGTCCGATCTTTTGCCAGATGTCCGAAAGCGTCGCCTCGAGATTGGCCGCATTCTCTGGCCTTACCCTGGGTTGAGCGGTGCGAAACCGGTCCAGCAAAAAGACCATCATCACAGTGGTAGCACCCGCACGGGCACGCCTTTGGATAGAGCTGGCGCGTTGACGGGCCTGCGTACGAGGCCAGAAGCGGCGCAGGCTCCGGCGGCCGGTGCAGGCACAAGCTTACCCATGCACCTGCCTCGCTTTGCTGTCCGAAATCGCGAGCGCGGCGGTGCCTTGTTCGACGGCCTGGCCGACGAGGATCAGCGTCGGGGCGTCCTCCGCGAACGACCGGGTTGCGAGTTCGAGCAGGTCGAGCCGCGTCGCCAGCCGGCGTTCTTCGGGCCCGCTGACGTGGCAAGCGATCATCACCGGCACGTCGCCGGCCATTCCGGCACGCATCAGGCTGCGCATGATCTCGCCGGCGGCGTCGCGTCCCATGTAGAAGGCGAGGGTCGATCCACCGGCCGCCAGCGAGGTCCAGTCGATGTCGAGCGCAGCCCCACGCTTGCTGTGCGCGGTGACGAAGCGGACGTCGCGGGCGAC
>JAFAED010000100.1 GCA_023424275.1 Pseudomonadota bacterium
GTGTCCGACAGGAACGCGTTGTCGCGTGAAATGACCAGGTCGCCATAGTTCACCTCGGGGAAGAACTGGAAGTCCGCGGCCATGCGGCCGTAGCTTCCATCGATCCAGAAACGGGCATCGCCGACGTCGTAGGTGACGCGTGCGAAGGTGTTCAGCCGCTCATAGGGCGACGATACGGCAAGATAATCATAGATGCTCGAACCCTCGCCGCCGATCATCGAAAAACCGCCGCGCGGACTTCCGTAGCGGAACGGTCGCAGCGAGCCATCGGCGTTGAAGGTCTGGCCCGCGAGAACGCCGTTATTGATAAGCCCGCCCTCGCTCGCGATCGAGAGATTGACGTCCCGCGACAGGAAGAATGCGTTCTGTCCGTTGGTCGGCGTGTAGGTTGGATTGGCGTAGACCGCACTGCTGCCGATATTCGGCCGGCTTGTGCGGCGGCTGAAGATCCCCTTGTCGTCGAGATAGTCGACGCCGACGATGATGCGGCCCCGATCATCGCCAAAAGCGGTGCCGAATGAGCCGCTGAGACCGTAGCGCGCACCGTCGCCTCGCGACGACACGCCCGACGTCCCGCCAAGGCGCAAGCCTTCAAGATCATCGTCGAGAATGATGTTGACGACGCCGGCAACCGCGCCAGACCCCCAAGCGGCGGAGGCGCCGCCGGTCACGACTTCGACGCGTTTGATCAGATCCATCGGAACGCTGTTGAGGTCGGAACTTCCGGTGAAGCGCCGCCCGTTGAGCAATGTGAGCGTCCGCCCCGAGCCAAGGCCACGAAGATCCGCGGTCGAGATGCCGGAATTATAGCCGCCCACCGAACTGACCGGCGTCGCGGTGGCCCTGAACTGCGGTTGATCGTTCAGAACGGCGGCGACACTCTCGCGGGCGCCTTGGCGCAGATCGGTCTCCCCGACGACGGTTGTCGGTGTCGGAGCCTCGAAGCCGGCGCGGTCAACGCGCGAACCCGTGACGACGATCGCTTCCCCTTCGGATGCTGCCGTGTCGTTCACCTGGGGAGCCGCGGGCTTCTCGCTTACGTCGGAGGCGGGCTGCCGGACCGGAGCCGGCGCCGCCCGGGTGATGATGAGCACGCCCTGCGGACTACGGCGATACGTCAATCCCGACGTACCGATGAGAAGGCGCAACGCCCCGCTGGCGGTGTAGGAGCCACTCACCGGCCCCGAGCGCATGCCGCGAAGCTGCGCGCTGTCGAAGGATACCGGCTGCCGGGCGGCCTTGCCGAACGCCCGAAGCGCCTTCGCCATATCCTGGGCCGGAATATCGAACCTGTAGGTCGCTTCCTGCGCCTCTGCTGCGACGGGCGTAGCCGCCATGATCGCAGCAATGGCTCCGCCCATCAAATAACCCGGTCGATACGAAAAGTTCGTCATGTGGTCCCCCTCTTCCCGCCGGCTGATGTTTCCCGGCCCTGGAAGATAAGACGCATCACTTCGCGGCAACTGTCACAAGATTGCAAATTTTAGCGGACGAAGGTCTTCACCCCTTCCCGGTCCTCTATCCGCAAAGGCGAGACGCTGGTGACGCCCTCGACGAATGCCGCGGCATTTCCGGCCGTATAAACGCCGCTTATCGGAGTGCGGGCGGCCGCGGGATTGCCGACGGCCAGCTTCTGGTCCGAGTATCGGTTCATGCGCTCGACCGCCGACTGGAGTGGTTCGTCTTCGAACGCGAGAAGACCCGCTTCCCAGGAAAGGGTCTGGCCGGCATCGGTGGGCAGGATTTGCATCTGCTCGGTCGTGATGTCCGCCACAAGCTCGCTGCCCGGCGTCAGGTTCGTTTCCATTCGCCGCTGCGCGGAGGACAATTCGGACGCTCCGCCGCGGTCGCCCAGAACGGCAACACGCCCTTCATAGAGGATCACATGGACCTTTCGGCCGAGCAGCTCGACACTGAATTCCGTTCCCGTCGCGATAACGATCCTGTTGGCCGCCGCGACGGTGAAGGGTCGCAGAGAATTCTTAGCGACGTCGAATTTGGCGCGCCCATGAACCAGTTCCAGTTCGCGCCTGTCATTTCGGTAGCGCACGCGGACCTGCGTATCCGCGTCGAGAGAAATTCGCGACCCATCATCAAGAACCACGACGCGGCGCTCGCCTGTACCGGTGACATAGGCCTCAAAGGCAAAGTGCGAATAAATCGCGAAAGAGGCCAGCATGAGGACCAACGACGCGGCGATCGCCGCGAGCGTTCGGCTTGCCCGGAACCGCCCCGTCCAACGACGACGATTTGCGGCGTTGAAACTTTCGAGCGCATCGGCGCGCGCGCTGATCATATCAGGCTGACGGCTGATTTCATCGACCCCGTGCCACGTGCGGACCGTGTCTTCAAAGGCCTGGCGATGCTCGCCGGATTGCATCAGCCAGTCTTCGAATGCGGCCTGCTGCTCGTCGCTGAGGTCCCCATCTGCCAGACGGAAACACCACAGGCCCGCCTCCTCAAGGAGCGACATCTGCGCGCCCTCTTCCAGAGTTGATGTCATTGCGAGGCCTCCCCTCTGATACGGCTCGTCAGGAATGCCAGGGCCCGCGCCAGTTCGCGGTCGATCGTACTCATACTAATCCCGAAGGCATCCGCCACAATCTTTCGGTCCATGTTCTCAAGACGACAGAGGAGAAATATCGTTCGTGTCCGCTCGGGAAATTCGTCGATGCCCTTGCGCAATATGGCGAGCGCTTCCCGGTCGCTTGCGATGCGCAGCGGATCGAGAGGGTCGACCCCCCTTCCCTCGATCAGGGATATCCCCGCGCGATATTCGCTACGCACTTTCTCGCGGCGTCCGCGGTCGTGCAGGAGGTTCGCAGCGATCTGGAATATATAGGCTTCGGGCGATTGCATTTCGAAGCCCTCATGACCGGCGAGGCGCAAGAATACCTCCTGGGTCATGTCTTCCGCCTCGGCATGATTACGCAGACGGCGCAGAAAATACGCCATGAGCACCGGCCTGAAACGCCGATTGAGCTGAGCGAAACCCTCTGGTTCCTCTATCCGCTCCGCCATCAATCCCCACCTTCCTGAAGCCACCATATCATAAGACGCACGAAGAGCGAGGAAACGTCACGCAGATCGAGGAAATCGGTCCGTTTCGGCATCATTTCGCAACGGCCCGATCATTGCGCAAATCCACCTCACAAATTCATGTTGCAATACATAACATCAATATGTACATCCTATCTTATGAGCAGTTTGCGATCCTATAAGTCGCCTTTGCGGCAAAAGCAGGCAGAGGCCACCCGAGAGCTGATTCTTCAGTCGATGGCGGACCTCATGGAGGAGCATGGCCCCGACGCCATCTCCAATCGCCAGATCGCCGAGCGCGCGGGCCTCACCGAGATCACGATCTACCGGCATTTTTCGTCGCGCGAGATTCTCCTGTCGGCCCTGTGGAACCGCAGGAATGCCAACGAAGGGGTAGCCGGAGGCTTCCCGGCCGCACTCGACGAAATAACGGACAGGCTGCCGCTCCTCTACGCCAGCTTCGATCAGACGCCGGCGCATATCCAGGCCACGCTGACCACGCCGGAAGGCCGGGTTCTGCGCGCCTCGCGAGATGAGGATCGGCGAGCGGCCTTTTTACAGGCGGTCGATGAATTGCCAGGCCTGAGCGAAGACGAAAAGCGGGCCGCCGCAAGCATATTGCAGCTTCTCTACTCGGGCTACGCCTGGCTCTCCATGCGCGAGCAATGGGGCATGGGAGGACAGGAAGCGGCCGAGGCGGCCGCATGGGCAGCCCGGACACTTATCGCCGATCTTAAAAATCCCAATCGCGTGCCGACCTCGGCACGCCCAGCACGAAAGACCATAGCAAAGTGATTGCACATTTTTCCTTGCCCGCACGCGAGCCGGAACGGACCGCAAGGGCCTTCGCCGAGATTATCGACGGTATCGCCATGCCCTTCCCCGTCGTCCCTGGCGCCTGGGTGGCCATCGCGCGCGATGGATCGGGCGTCGGCGTCGAAGTGCTTCCGGAACGCTCGGCCCACAACAAGGGAATGGGTGACAGGGATCCTGCCCGCTCCGCCAACGGACCCGAAGTCATGCCCTGGGAAGTGCAGATCCGGCCGGATGGCGCCGCGCAGGATGCCAGCGGGTTTCACGTGGCGATCACGAGCGACCTTTCCGCCGAGGCGATAATCGAACTGGGCCGTCAGCATGGTTGGCGTGCCGTCAGCTGCGACCGGGGCGGCGTATTCGATCTGGTTGAACTATGGATCGACAACCGCTTCCTCGTCGAAGTTCTGCCGCCGGAAGGAACCGCACGATACCGGGCATTTTACAAGCCCGAAGTCGCGGGCGAGATGTTCGGCGCCGTGCTCTAGGACGCGGGGTGCCCGCTTCGGCGGGCACCGACATGCGCTGAAGGGCAGCATCCGACCGATTGCGGACGTCTAGGCCTGCGGTTCGAGCCTCTCGAAATCTGGCAGCTCGCCGATAGCAACTATTGGAAAGTTGGCTGCTGCTTTTTGGACGGAGGGGTCTGTCTCGATCCAATCAGCGAATTGCGCGGCCGCCCAAGAATAGGGCTCGTTGGCTGAGCGCTCGAACAGCCACGCTACGAAATGCTCAGCGATGCTTCTTCCCCACTGGAATGCTTGTTCTTCACTCGCCCCGGAAATCCAAACGCCAGCGCTAGATTCGAAATCAGTGCGCGCGTCGGCGTTTGACCGAAATTCGGCTGGAGACTCATACCCGAAAAGATAGAGATACTTCGTGGGCATGCTTTCAAACTACGGCTTCCACTTTGTCCGTCTATGGCAGCTCACCACCCCTAAGCTGTCATTTAATGGCTCGAAGCTGTGTCTCGCCCACCCCGCCCTAATCCGGTGGGGTTTTCTTTCGCGCCCAGCGCCTTATAGACCAGACCACTCCCTGCGACCCGGGAAGTAACCCCGTCACGCGGCCCTCGTGTGGCGGGGTTTTTCATGGGTGAGAGTCGCGGGAAGATCGGTTTCGCTGCGAGGCGATTCACCCCTTGCCACATCAGAACGAAATGAGAACAAT
>JAFAED010000176.1 GCA_023424275.1 Pseudomonadota bacterium
GCGACGACCTCGTCACGCGCTTTGCCTTTTCGCGCACGCTGACCCGGCCGACGCTGAGCAATCTGACGCTCAGCAAATCCTATGATTTCCGTCCGCCGCAGTCGAACACGATCAGCAGCGGCAATCCGGGTCTCAAGCCCTATCTCGCGTGGAACGCCGACGCCTCGATCGATTATTATCTGGGCAAGGCCAGCTATGTCAGCGTCGCCGGCTTCTATAAATGGGTCGACAATTTCATCTCGCAGGTGACGACCACCGAAACCTATTTCGGGTTCGATTTCCAGGTCACTCGTCCTGAAAATACCCGCAAATCGAAGGTTTACGGCTTTGAAGCTGCCGTCCAATATACGTTCGACATGCTCCCCGCCCCGCTCGATGGGCTGGGCGTCTCGGCGAACTATACCAAGGTGAAAAGTTCGACGAGTTTCGACCCGGCGATCATCGCGGGCACTTTCTCGGTCGAGGGACTGTCGGACAGCGCCAACGCCGTGCTCTTTTATGAAAAGGGGCCGGTCCAGCTGCGCGCCGCCTATAACTGGCGCGACAGCTTCCTCGCGCGCACCCGCGGGCTCAACGGGCAGCCCGAAAATGTCGACAGCTACGGCCAGTACGACCTTTCGGGCAGCTTCAAGATCACCCCGCAATTCGCGGTGTTCGGCGAAGTCGTGAACCTCACGAACAAGCATCGCCGTACCTTCTCGCGCTATGACGAGCGGTTGATCCAGCTCGACGATACCGGACGGCGCGTGGCGGTCGGCATTCGCGCGAACTTCTAGAAACCTCCCACTGGCGGCCGGCATCATGCCGGCCGCCCTTTCGCATGCCGGTTCCGGCTGGCATGGATGGCGCCGCGCATGACCAGAAACGATCCGACCTGCATCGAATGCCGCCACTGGGGCACGCTGCCCGGGGGCGAGCCCGTGACGCACATCATGCTGTCGCGCCCCGGCGGCCTGTCGGTCGGAATTTCGACACTCGGCGCAACGATCACGGGTTTATGGGCGTCGGGACGCGACGGCGCAGCCGCCAATATCGTCCTGGGTTTCGACGATCTTGCGGGCTATCTGGCACCTCAATATCGTGCCGCTTATCCCTATTTCGGCTCGACGATCGGGCGTGTTGCGAACCGCATTCGCGGCGCCGCATTCGATATCGACGGCACCGCCTATTCGCTGTGCGTCAATGACGGAAAACATCATCTGCACGGCGGTTACGGTTTCGACCAAGCGATTTGGGCGCACCGTATCGATGGCGAGCGCCTGCACCTCGAACTGGTGAGTCCCGACGGCGATCAAGGCTATCCGGGAACGCTCCACGTCGAGGCGATTTTCTCGCTTCCCGCCGACAATGAGCTTGCGGTCCGGTACGAAGCGCGCACCGATCGCGCGACGCACGTCAACCTGACTACGCACAGCTATTTCAACCTCGCCGGGCGCGACGCGCCGGGAATCGTCGATCATCGCCTTCAGGTCCATGCCGACGCTTATACGCCGATCGACGCCGACGCGCTGCCGACCGGCGAGATCGCCCCGGTCGACGATACGCCGTTCGACCTCCGCCAGCCGCAACGGATCGGCACAGTGATCGACGCCCCGCATGCGCAATTGGCGGTGGGCGGCGGCTATAATCATAATTTCGTGCTGAACGACGCCGCCGGCATGCTCCGTCCGGCCGCGCGCCTTCACGATCCGGCGAGCGGGCGTATCATGGACCTTGCGACAACGGCGCCCGGCTTACAGGTCTACAGCGGCAACTTTCTGGCCGAGCCCGTCGCGCTGCGACGGCAAGCGATCGCACTCGAGCCGCAGCATTTCCCCAACACCGCAAATATTGCCGCATTCCCGACGACGTTGCTGCGCCCCGGCGACCTTTATGTGTCGGAAACGCGCTTTCGCTTCTCGACCGACTAGGCCGGCTTGGCGCGCCGCCGCGAGGGATTGCCGCGGCTGAGCAACAGGTCGAGCGCGCCTTCGATCAGCGTGTACATCTCGCGCGAGGCCCCCTCGGCGTCACCCGCGATGATCGCGTCGGCGACACGCTTATGCTCGTCGGCATTCGCCTGCGGCACGCCCTTATATTCGTTCGTCGCGCGGATACTGAACCGCAGCGTCGTTTCGGCAAGGTCGGTGAATTGGCGCAGGAAGCGGTTGTTGCTCGCGTTCAGCACCGCGACGTGAAAGGCGATGTCGGCGGCCAGCGCGTCGTCGTCGCCGTTATCGGCCGCCACCATCCGGTCGATCGCCGCAACGAGCTGCGCGCGCTGGCTGCCCGTCGCGGTTTCGGCGGCGAGCGCAGCGGCGCGCGGTTCGATCGCGAGACGCACGTCGGTAAATTCGATGAGCAGGTCGATCGAGAATTTCCGCTCAAGGATCCAGCGCAGCACGTCGGGATCGAGCAGGTTCCACTGGCTTTCGGGCTGGACGCGCGTCCCCTGCCGCGGGCGCGAACTCAGCAGGCCCTTGGCGGTGAGCATCTTGACCGCCTCGCGCAGCACCGGGCGGCTGGCGCTATATTGCCGGCACAGATCGGCCTCGACCGGAAAAGGCTCGCCGCTCGGATAGCGTTCGGTGACGATCGCCCGCCCCAGATCGTGCACGATATGCGCGGTCAGATTCCGTCCGTCGGACGGACTGCGCATCACCTCTTCACTCCCCATCGGCCATTCCCTGTCCCCGCGTTGCAACCGTCTTATTGCCCGTCATCCAGCCCGCCACAAGCCGAACCGCCCTTTCGGCGATGACGTCGATGCCCTGCCCCGGCGTATAGAGCCACGATCCGATACCGAAACCCCCTGCCCCCGCGGCGCGGAACGCCGCCATCGTGTCGGCATCGACCCCGCCGACCGGCATGACCGGCACGGCGGGTGGCAGGACGGCTTTCAATGCCTTCAGCGTCGCAAGACCGCCTGCGTCGGCGGGGAACAGCTTCAACCCGTCGGCGCCGGCGCGCAGCGCGGAAAAAGCCTCGCTTGGCGAAAAGAAGCCCGGCAACGACAACAGCCCCGCCGCCTTGGTCGCGCGAATTACGTCCGGATTCGTGTCGGGCGAGATGATGATGCGCCCGCCCGCACCGGCAACCGCATCGACGTCGGCAGGCGACAGCACCGTACCCGCGCCGACGATCGCCGTATCGCCAAAGCGTGCCGACAGGATCGCGATGCTTTCCAGCGGGCGCGGCGAGTTGAGCGGTACCTCGAGGCAGCGGAAGCCCGCCGCGACCAGCGCCTCGCCGACCGGCTCGGCCTCTTCGGGCGTCAGTCCGCGCAAAATGGCGACGAGCGGTACGCCCGCCAGGAAATCGCTCCACTCTATTGTCATGTGCGGCTCCAATCCGTCATATTTCCGATCGACCACAGGCCCGCGGCGGCGGCATCGCTGCCGTCGACCCGCTTGGTATCGCTGATCCCTGCGCGCGCGAAGGCAGCGGCATAACGCTCCGCCAGCGCGGCTTCGGCAATGATCGCGATCGGTCCATCGGCATCGTCGACACCCCGCGCGACCTCCGCACCGATGAGCAGCCCCGACAGATAGTCGGCAAGCGCCGTCGGGGCGATTTCGTCGAACAGACCCTCGGTCCGGACCGTGAAAAGCAGCGACGTGATAGCGGGGTCTGCAAGCGCGCGATCGACCCCTTTCGCAAAGGCCGCCGCGTCGGGCGCCTCGCCGTCGATCGACTGCGAAAGGAAGCTGTGCCGCGCGAGCAGCGCGAACAACTCGCCGGTCATGAAGGTGCGAAAACCGGTGATCGCCCCGCCGTCGAGCCGCGCCCATTTGCTGTGCGTTCCGGGCAGCACGACGGTGCCATCGGCGATTCCGGCGCCGAGCAGCTGCACTTCCTCGCCGCGCATCACGTCGTGCCCGCCATCGGCCGTCCGGCAATGCAGCCCCGGTGCGATCCGCGCCAACGCGCCATCGAGTTCCACCGGGAGCGCGCCCGCCGCGAGTGCGTCGGGGGATGCGGGACATGCCAGATAGGGAATCTCGCGCCAGCCGTTGCGGCTGCCGATCATGCCGCCGAGGACCACGTGGGCATCGGCGTCCAGCCAGTCGCCGATCTTGGTATGAAGGAGCCGCGCGAAATCGCGGCCCTGCATCGCGCCGATCCCCGTCGCGCCGCGCCGCATCTCGGCGACCGAACCGTCGTCGGCAAAGCGCCAGGCGCGCAGATTCGTCGTGCCCCAATCGATCCCGATGAGCGTCATCCGGCGAACCCCCGTGCTGGCACGCCGCAGACGCCCGCGTCGACCTCGAACAGCGCGCCCGCGTGCGGACCATAATCGTCGCCCAGCGACGCCGAGGTCACGAACAGCCGGTCGAGTTTTTCTCCGGCGAAAGCGCAGCTCGTGATGTTCGTCGCGGGAAAGGCGATCGAGCGGTCGAGCCGCGCGTCGGGCAGGAAGCGGCTCAGCCGCGCACCGCCCCAATGCGCGATCCACACCCCGCCCTCGGCATCGGTCGTCATCCCGTCGGGATAGCCCCACTCTTCCTCGAAGCGCAGCCATTCGCGCTTGCCGCTGATCGTGCCGTCGCCGGCCAGATCGAAGGCGTAGACAAGGCGCCGGCCGCTGTCGGTGTGATAGAGGGTGCGTCCGTCGAGGCTGAATGCCGGCCCGTTGGTGACCAGATAGCCATCGTCGACGCGCGACCAGCGAAGGTCACCGTCCAGCCGATAGAACGCGCCGCTCGCGTCCTGATCGCGGTCATCCTTGCTGCCCGCCCAGATGCGACCGGCGGCGTCGGTCTTTGCATCGTTCAGCCGGTTGTATGGCCGGTCGGCTTCGGGACTGCCGATCCGCTCGATGGCAAAGGGATCGAGCGACAGCTTTGCGAAACCGCTTTTGAGCCCGACGAGGAAATCGTCCCGACCTTCGCGCTCGACGATCCAGCCGATCGGCTCGTCGAAGGCCCAGCTGCGTACTACCCCGCTTGCAAGGTCGAGCCGGTGCAGCGCGGGGGCTACGATGTCGACCCAGAAGAGGGCATTTTCGCGCGCCACCCAGCGCGGGCCTTCTCCCAGAATCGCATTTTTCGGCGTATCAACAATCCTGATGTCGTTCATTTTCCGTCCAAATTTTTAAATCACATGATTTATATGATAAAATATTGACGTCTGTCGATTCCAAACGATAATCAGGCCACAGAAAAATGGACAGGCAGCGCCTTTCCGGGGAGTGGAATGATCTTAAGACGACAGTTTATCGCAGCCTCGTCTGTTGCTCTGGGACTGGCAATGACCGGCTGCGCGCGATCGTCGGACGGGAAGATCCGGATCGGTTTCATTGTCAAGCAGCCCGAGGAGCAATGGTTCCAGAGCGAGTGGAAATTCGCCGGGGTCGCCGCGCGCGAGCATGGTTTCGACCTGATCCGCATCGGCGCCCCCGACGGCGACCGCGTGCTGACCGCGATCGACAACCTCGCCGCCAAAAATGCGTCGGGTTTCGTCATCTGCGCCCCCGACCCGCGCCTCGGCACCGCGATCGAGCAGCGCGCGCGCGTCAATGACCTGAAAGTCATGTCGGTCGACGACCGGCTGATCGGTCCCGACGGCAAGCCGATCCGATCGATCCCGCATGTCGGCATCTCGGGCGTCGCAATCGGCAAGCTGGCAGGCGAAGCGGCGGCCGCCGAGGCAAAGCGGCGCGGTTGGCCGCTCGACAGCATCGGTGTGCTTCGTATCGCCTACGACAGCCTTGAAACCGCCCGCGAGCGCACTTTTGGCGCAAGGGACGCGCTGATCGCGGCGGGCCTTGCCGCCGAGCATATTTTCGACGCGCCGCAGCGTACGACCGACACCGAAGGCGGCTTTACCGCAGCCGACCCTGTCCTCACTCGCAACGCGGCGCTCAAGCACTGGATCGTCGTCGGGTTGAACGACGAGGCGGTATTGGGCGGCGTGCGCGCGGCCGAAGGCCTCGGTCTTGGCGCGGACGCGGTGATCGGCGTGGGGATCGGTGGATCGGGCACGGCCGATGCCGAGTTCGCCAAGACGCGCCAGACCGGCTTCTATGCCTCGATCCTGCTCAGTGCGCGCA
>JAFAED010000193.1 GCA_023424275.1 Pseudomonadota bacterium
CCCCTGCGTCACGAAGACTCCAAACAGATTTTCGGTCTGGAAATTGGTCGCGTTGAGCGGATCGACGTCCGCACGAAGCTGCTCGCCCAGCACTTTCGACAGGCCGGCCTTGTCGGTGATCGCGGCAAAGCGCGCGAGATCGGCCGCGACGGGCTTCATGCCCGCGGCGTCGATCGCCTTCACATCGGTATAGGCCTTGTAGAAGGCGGCGATGCGGCCTTCGTTGGTGTCGGGGGCGGCGTCGCCCTTGACGATCGCGTCGATGAGTTCGCGGTTGCGCTTTTCGGTTTCGAGCTGCGCGACGTAAAAAGCGCCGATCGACGAGCGGTCGGCGGGGATTTCGTTCGCCTTGTCCCAGTTTCCGTTGGCATAGGCGTAAAAGTCGTCGCCGGGCTTCGCAGCCGTGTCCATCGCGGCCTTGCTGATCCCGATATCGGTGCCGACGGTATAGGCGGCGGGGCTGTCCTTGCCGCTGCTGCACGCAACGGGGCCGGCGAGAATCGCGGCAGTGGACAGAAGAACGGCAAAGACGGCTTTTTTCATTGGAATGACCTTGTTTTCATGAGGGCAAGCAGACCGCGTACGCCTGTGACAAACTGGTTTCAACACCAACCATTTTCGGCCTGCTGCGCTTTTCAATCGACGAGCGACGGGTTAGTTCCGAACCGACTTCCAGGAGAGACGATACAGTGAGCGCACCCGTTCTAGGCACCAATATCCATGCGGACAGCGAAGAATATCGCACCCGCAGCGCGCATAACCGCGCGCTGACCGACGCGCTGCGGACGGCGGTTGCCGAAGCCGCGCTTGGCGGCAACGAAAAGTCGCGCGAGCGGCACACGAGCCGCGGCAAATTGCTGCCGCGCGAGCGTGTCGAGCGACTGCTCGATCCGGGCGCCCCCTTTCTCGAAATCGGCCAGCTCGCCGCGAACGATCTCTACGAAGGCGAAGTGCCGGGCGCGGGGCTGATCTGTGGCATCGGACAGGTGTCGGGACGCCAGTGCATGATCGTGTGCAACGACGCGACCGTGAAGGGCGGCACCTATTATCCGATGACAGTGAAGAAGCATCTTCGCGCGCAGGAAATTGCCGAGGCGAACCGCCTGCCCTGCATCTATCTCGTCGACAGCGGCGGCGCGAACCTGCCGCATCAGGATCAGGTCTTTCCCGACCGCGACCATTTCGGGCGCATCTTCTTCAACCAGGCGAATATGTTGGCGAAGCGCATCCCGCAGATCGCGTGCGTGATGGGAAGCTGCACCGCGGGTGGCGCCTATGTCCCCGCGATGTCCGACGAGACGGTGATCGTGCGCAATCAGGGCACGATCTTCCTCGCCGGCCCGCCGCTGGTGAAGGCCGCGACGGGCGAGGAAATCAGCGCCGAGGATCTGGGCGGCGGCGATCTGCACGCCAAGAAATCGGGCGTGGTCGACCATCTCGCCGAGAATGACGAACATGCGCTGACGATCGTTCGCGACATCGTCAGCCACCTCGGCGAGGACAAGGGTTTCGAGGTGCCAATGAAGGCCCCGCGCCCGCCCAAATATGCCGCCGAGGAAATTTATGGCGTCGTCCCCGACGATGTTCGCGCGCCCTACGACGTGCATGAGGTGATCGCGCGCATCGTCGACGGCAGCGAGTTCCACGAATTCAAGGCGAATTATGGCGCGACGCTCGTCTGCGGCTTCGCGCATATCTGGGGCATCCCCGTCGCGATCCTCGCCAACAATGGCGTGCTGTTCAGCGAAAGCGCGGTCAAGGGCGCGCATTTCATCGAACTGGCGCAGCAGCGGCGCATCCCCCTGCTCTTCCTCCAGAATATTTCGGGCTTCATGGTCGGCGGCAAATATGAGGCCGAGGGCATCGCCAAGCATGGCGCGAAACTGGTGACAGCGGTCGCGACCGCCACGGTCCCCAAGATCACCGTGCTGATCGGCGGCAGCTTCGGCGCGGGCAATTATGGCATGTGCGGGCGCGCTTACTCGCCCCGCTTCCTCTTCAGCTGGCCCAACAGCCGGATCAGCGTGATGGGCGGCGAACAGGCGGCGAGCGTGCTCGCGACCGTCCACCGCGACGCCGACAAATGGACTCCCGAGGAGGCCGAAGCCTTCAAGGCGCCGATCCGCCAGAAATATGAGGATGAAGGCAACCCCTATCACGCGACCGCGCGTCTCTGGGACGATGGCATCATCGATCCCGCGCAGACGCGCGACGTGCTCGGGTTGGCTTTTGCCGCAACGCTGAACGCTCCGGTCGAGGACCGAGGGTTCGGTGTGTTCAGGATGTGATGCCGATGAGCTTCGACATCATCATTTATCAAGCGGAGCCTGTAAGCGCGGAGCATATCGCAAAAGCTTGGCAGGTCATTGGCCCAGCCACGGCATACGACGACTATGTCGTTGTTGATACATCAGAAGGCCGGCTCTTTGCTCATTTGAACAATGTCTTGGATCATCCCGATTGCCTTAACGACATCGACAATGAGGAACTCTCTCGGATCAGAGCGATCGTAGAGCCGATCTACAATATCGATATCCAATCGACGGAGCCGAACCTTTTGAACGAAGGTTTTCTGATGTTTCCAACCTCGGGAGCAGTCGCGGTCGACAACGACAATGGTTTCATCGGACGTCGGGAAGACGCGCTAGAATTGGCTCGCGATGGAACCGACTGGCTAAGGAATAAAAAGTGATCAACTCCCTCCTCATCGCCAATCGTGGCGAAATCGCCTGCCGGATCATCCGCACCGCGCGTGAGATGGGCATCAGGACCATTGCGGTCTATTCGGACGCCGACGCCCAGGCGCTGCATGTGCGCGAGGCCGACGAGGCCGTGCACATCGGGCCGTCGCCGGCGCGCGAATCCTATCTGATCGGTGAGAAGATCATCGCCGCCGCCAAGGCGACCGGCGCCGAGGCGATCCATCCGGGCTATGGCTTCCTTTCGGAAAATGCCGAGTTCGCGCAGGCGGTCGCCGACGCCGGGCTCGTCTGGATCGGGCCGAAGCCCTCGTCGATCACTGCAATGGGCCTAAAAGACGCTGCGAAGAAGCTGATGGCTGACGCCGGGGTGCCGGTGACGCCGGGCTATTTGGGCGAAAATCAGGACCCCGCCTACCTCGCCGAACAGGCGGCCGGAATCGGCTATCCCGTGCTGATCAAGGCGGTCGCGGGCGG
>JAFAED010000223.1 GCA_023424275.1 Pseudomonadota bacterium
ACCCTGGAGGCGGCCCTGTTCGCTGGGCGCCAGTTCACCGTTCGAGGCCGCGACATCGAACTGGTAGATGCTGTTGCGCACGACGGGCTGGTGGACCGAGTCGAGACTGGTGTTTTTATATGCGGTGCCGGCGCAGCCGGCGAGCGACGTGGCTAGCGCCAGGACCGTCCAAGTTGCGATTTTTTTCATCACTTTGCTCCTGAAATCCAGCGCGTCACTTGATGCTGAAGCCCGGCGACGCATCGCCGGTGCCCCGCGGACGATCCGCATCGCCGACATTCGTGTCGAGCCGCGGTTTCGGCCGGTCGCCGCCCGTCACCCCGTTGCTTTCCTGGTTGAGCAGGAGGCGTGCGATGTCGTTCGAATTCTGATAGGCGTCGGTCGGCAGCTTGATCTCGTTCGCCGAGACCGGCTGGACCAGATAGGGCGTCACAACGATCACCAATTCGGTTTCGCCGCGGCGGAAGCTGTCCGATTTGAACAGGGTGCCAAGCAGCGGCACGTCGCCGAGGCCGGGCATCTTGTCGATCGCACCGATCGAGCGGTTGTTCATCAGGCCGGCGATCATGAAGCTTTCGCCCGAACCGAGTTCGACCGTCGTTTCAGCGCGACGGATCGTCAGCGCGGGGATCTGGAACCCTTCCATCTCGATCGCGCCTTCGGTCGACAATTCCGACACTTCGGGACGCACGCGCAGGCTGATGCGGCCGTTCGACAGCACCGTCGGCGTATAGGCCAGGCTGACGCCATATTTGCGATATTCGATCGTCGTGCCGGCGAGGTTGCCGGGGATCGGGATCGGAAATTCGCCGCCCGCGAGGAAGTCGGCGGTTTCGCCCGAAATCGCGGTCAGGTTCGGCTGTGCCAGCGTGACGACCATGCCCGACCGTTCGCCCAGATCGAGCGAAGCGATAAGGTCGAGGCCGAACAGGCGCCCTGCGCCGGCAAGGCTGCGTCCGCCCGACGCCGGGGCATTGAAACCATAGGCCGTGCTCATGACCGTGCTGTTGACGATCTGGCCTGTGACGGGGTCATAGGGCCGCGGAACCGGGCTGCCGGGGAAGACCGCGGTCGGGTAGGGCACATCGGTGATCGTGCCGGCGGTGCGACCGCCGAAGATACCGCCGAGGAAGCCGTTGCCGAGTTGCCCGTCCTTGTCGCGCGTCAGCAAATTGCCGCTGATTTCCTTGACCAGCGTCCGGTTCACTTCGGCGATGCGCACTTGCAGGTTGACCTGAAGCGGGGTTGCGGTGCGAAGGCGCGAGAGCACTTTCGTCCCTTCGCCGACGAAGGCCTGGACGAGATGTTCGGCTTCGGCCGCGTCGTCGGGCGACTGGACCGTCCCGGTGAGCAGCACG
This sequence comes from Pseudomonadota bacterium, assembly GCA_023424275.1. Taxonomy (GTDB): domain Bacteria; phylum Pseudomonadota; class Alphaproteobacteria; order Sphingomonadales; family Sphingomonadaceae; genus Sphingopyxis. The sequence continues at coordinate 1,359 of JAFAED010000223.1, forward strand.
AAGCCGTTCATCGTATTGGCCGAAACATTCGCGTCGGGCATCGCCAGCGAAAGCATCTGGTCGATCGTCTCGATATTATTGCCGACGCGGGCGACGGTCGAATAGACGACCCGGCCGCTGGCATCGGTGGCATAGATGCTGGTTTCACCCGGCTTCTTGCCGAAAATATAGAGCTGACGACCCGAGCGGACCTGGACGTCGGCGACTTCGTCGTTGGCGACAAAGACGTCCGACATCGACGCCGGCAGGCTGATCAGGCGCCCGCGGCCGACCGAAAGATCGATGCTGCCGCTGGCGTTCTGGGTTGCCTGCGCCACCGCCGGTTGTGTCGGTGCGGAGACGAGGGCGGCTGCAACCAGGCCGACGGCCAGGGTGCGGGCAAGGGCCGCTGCCTTGAAATTGGCTTTGCTGTTCATCTTACTTACCCCCAACCGGGACTTCGGTGACCTTGTCGCCGCGCGTCACGCGAACGACCGGTCCGCCACCGAATCCGGATCCATATTCCGGCGCCGGCGACCGTGCCGGTGCATTGCTCACCATCGGCTGCTGGCGCCCGCCGCCGCCGACGCGGCCGCTTACCGGGATCCAGAAGCGCGAAACATCGCCGCCGGTCGTCGCCGTCTTGGCGGTCGTCGGGCGAGCCTGTGCCTGCGCCAGCATGCGGCGTTCGGCTGCGGCGCCACCCTTTTCGGGGACGCTGATGTCACCCGAGGCGATGGCGGATTCGAGTTCGCCGGTGCTTTCGGCAAGCGGGCGAAGCGCGAGCGACAATTTGCCCATGCTCTGCGCGACCGCGATGCGTTCGGCGAGTTCCGGCGTCGCTTCGAGCGTGACCGAGCCGAAGGTGCGGACCGGCGTCTTGCCGGTTTCGTCCTCGGCGTCGTAGCGCTGGTCGGTCGCGAGGACGCGAACATTGCGTACGATCGTTTCGGCGGTGAAAAGCTGCTCGTCAGGATAGGAGCTGCCTTCCTTGATCTCGATGGTCTGGGCCAGCAGCACGTCGACGCGGTCGCCCGGGAAGACGAAGCCGGCAACGCCCTGTTCCTGGCTGACCTTGACCGTCACGGCGCGCATGCCCGGGCCAAGCGCCGCAGCAAGGAAGCCGCGATCGTCGGGATGGACGAGCGCGCCCTGCGTCAGCGGCTGGCCTGCGGTGATCGGATACCGAACGACCGTGCCGACCAACGTGTTCACGTCGGTCTTGTCCTTCAGGAAATAGGCCTTTTCGACCAGTTCCTTCGGCCAGGGTTGAAACCGGAAGCTGTCGGGGCCGATGATCGTCCCCACCGGCAGCTGCCGCGTTGCCACAAGGATCATCGGACCGGTGATTTCCGGTGCCGCGGCCGCACGGGCCGGCGGAGCAGACGCTCCGCGCATCATCTGGTTGACCCCGAATGCCGCGCCGATGGCAATGACCAGCGCGCCGACGATCAGCATAATCTTTCGCGTATCCATGACGATTTTTCGCCTCCTGCACCAACCGGAAACGGCGGTGCTTGCCCTCAGGTTGAACCGATACCCTGAAACTGGTTAAGATAGTGTTGGTGAAGCGCCCAAAGGCCCGCCGCGGCGATGGCAACCCCGTAGGGAACCTCGACGGGCTTGTCCGAAGGCCGCAATTTCATATGGATAAGCATCACCGCCGACAGGATGCCGCCGCCGATCGCCATGACCATCAGCATGGGCATGAACAGCGGAAGCGGGATCCAGAGCATCACCGCGCCGATCATCTTGACATCGCCGCCGCCCATCGCGCCGATTGCGAACAGTCCGGCAAAGACCAGAAAGACCGCAAAGGCGGCGCCGAACTGGATCGCTGCATCGGGCCACAGGTCCAGCCCGCTGGCAATCCAGAAGGGGATCGCCAGCAACGCCATCGCGGCATTGAGTTCGTTCGAGATCGAGCGCGAGCGCAGGTCGCTGATTGCCGCGGCCACCATCAGCAGTCCGAGTATGACCATCAGGCCCAGCGAGATTGTGCCGCTATCCATCGGCCCGCTTCTACGGATTATGGCTTACCAAAGAGTAACCATGTCCGATGGCGCGCCGGATGGCTTGCATTCGCCGACCTAGCCGATATGCGGCGGGCATGATCGACACGCCGCCCTCCGCCACCGACATATTGATCGTCGGCGCCGGCATGGCGGGGGCCAGCCTGGCGGCGGCGCTGGCACCGTGGCGCCGCGTGTTGCTGATCGAGGCCGAGGATGCCCCCGGCTATCACGCGACCGGGCGTTCGGCCGCTTTCTGGCATGAAAGCTATGGCGGGGCGGGGGTTCAGCCGCTGTCGGCCGCGTCGTTCGGGGCGCTCGATCGGCCCGATCCCGCCTTTTCGGACCGCGGGTTCCTGGCGCCGCGAACCGCGCTGACGCTGGGGCGGCGATCCGAGGCGGCTGCCGTCGACGCCTTTACCGCCGAATTTTGCGCAAAGGGCGTCGCCGTGTCGCGCGTCGGCGCCGCCGAAATCGCCGCGAAAGTTCCGGGCATCCGCCCCGAATGGAGCGAAGCCGCCTTCGAGGCCGCGTGCAGCGATATCGATGTCGGCCGCTTGCACACTGCCTATCTGCGGGCGGCACAGCGCGCGGGCGCGGTGCTGGCGACGCGCGCGCCGTTGGTGTCGGCGCGGCGCACCGGCGATGGCTGGGATGTGCGGCTGGGTAGCGAAACCGTCCGCGCGGGGCTGGTCGTCAACGCCGCCGGGGCCTGGGCGGACCGGGTGGCGGCGGCGTGCGGTGTCGCGCCGCTGGGCATCCAGCCGCTGCGCCGCACGGTCATCCAGCTGCGGCTCGGCGTTCCGGTTCCGGCCGACCTGCCGCTTGTCGTGCATGTCGGGGGCGATTTCTATTTCAAGGGCGAGAGCGAAGGGCGCATCTGGCTGAGCCCGCACGATGAAACGCCGACCGAACCGCATGACGCGGCGCCCGAGGAAATCGACGTCGCGCTGGCGATCGACCGGCTGCAGTCGGTGGTCGACTGGCCGGTCGCAGCGGTCGAGCGCAAATGGGCGGGGCTGCGCAGCTTTGCCCCGGACCGCGCGCCGGTCTTCGGCGCCGATCCGCGCGAGCCGGGCTTTATCTGGTGCGCGGGGCAGGGCGGCTTCGGCATCCAGACCGCACCGGCCATCTCGGCGTTGCTCGCGGCCCAGTTGGGCGCGCCGGCGCCCGGCGGGGCGATCGGCGCCGTCGATCCCGCCCCCTATGCGCCGTCACGCTTCGGCTGATCTGGCGGGTTGCGTGCCCGGCGCGGGCGCTTAACATGGCCGCGTCGCGCCACCCCCGGCGCAGGCATGACGAGTGGAGGATTACATGGCCCATTATTTCGAGATCAAGAAGAACAAGGCCGGTGAGTTCGTCGCCTATTTCAAATATAACAGCGAAGCGATCTTCTGGACCGAAGGCTATTCGAGCAAGGCGTCGGCCAAGAACGCAATCGAGTCGATCCTGAAAAATGGCCCAGGCGCAGAAGTTCGCGAGGCAGAATAGGATGGTGCGCGGGCGTGCGGGGTCAGGCCCTCTGCGCCCGCGCGATTTCCAGCGCCGCGTCGCTTGCGAGCTGATCGGCGATTTCATTGTCGCCGTGCCCGGCATGGCCCTTGACCCATAGCCATTCGACTTTGTGCCGGGCGTTTTCCTTGACCAGTCGCTGCCACAGGTCGGCATTGGCGACAGGTTTCTTTGCCGCGGTCTTCCAGCCGTTTTTCTGCCAGCCGAAGATCCATTTGGTGATGCCGTCGCGGACATAGACGCTGTCGGTCGACAATTCGACGTTGCAGCTGCGCTTGAGCGCGGCCAGCGCCTCGATCGCGGCGAGCAATTCCATGCGATTGTTCGTTGTCTCGGGCTCTCCACCCGACAGTTTTTTCACGACGTCGCCCCAGCGGAGCACCGCACCCCAGCCGCCCGGCCCCGGATTGCCCTTGCACGCGCCGTCGGTGGCGACGATCACCGTCTTGCCCGCATTTTCGGTCATGCGGCGACGAACAGGCTGGCGGCGTCGGGCGCGCTGTATCGTTGCAGGCGCGCGAGGAAAGGCGAGGGATCCTTCCGCGTGACCAGCGCGTCGGCGGGCGTATGGACCCAGTCGTGCGCGCGCGTCAGCAGGAACCGCAGCGATGCGCCGCGGGCGAGCAGCGGCAGCGCCGCAACCTCGGCATCGGTGAGCGCGACTTCGCGGGCGTAACCGCGCATCAGCGCCTGCGCGCGCGCAGGATCGCATGCGCTGCCGTCGGCCGAAAAGGCCCAGGAAGCGTGGGTGATGACAAGATCGTAGGCACGGAAATCGGTTGCGGCGAAATAAAAGTCGATGAGGCCGGTGACGCGGTCGCCGAGCATC
>JAFAED010000261.1 GCA_023424275.1 Pseudomonadota bacterium
GTGCATAGGCACCCCGATGCGTAGCCCGTAGCCGCAGCCCCCATTGGCTCACCGGCCAGTTGTACCAATAGTCGGTGACGATATTGCCCGGCTGCGAGCCGCAGAAGCTGAGGTTCTGGAAAGTGCAGGAGAAGGCGGAGAAGTCTTCGCTCGGCGCCGTTCGGCCGGCCTTTACTGCGATGGCGCCATTCGCGAAGCGTTGCTCGTACCAGAATTGCGTCAGGCGCCAGGTCCGGCCGCGGCCATAGATCTCCTGTACTTCCTGAAGCGTGCCGAGTCCCGCCTTCGTATCGAGCTGCGGACCGTGGCGGTAGGTGATGGTTGCCTGAAAGCTGCCGTCTGTACCCGCGATCCGCTGCATGTCGAACCGTAGCCCGACGCCGAACTCGCCGGTTTCGGTCACATCCTGCCGTTCGCCGCCGCGAAAATTCCAGGCGGTCTCGGCGACATAATGGCCGGTAAGCTCGACGCCCGCATCTGCGAGGCGAGGGCGAAGGCCCAGCATGTCGCCTGCCATCGCGGGAGCAACCGCCGTTTCGACGTCGACTTCCTGCGCCTGTGCGGCTGCGGTGATCGACGATGCTATCAGAAGCGGCGCAACCATCTGTCTGCCGGAAAATGTCACGAGCGAGCCCTCTGTCCACCGATCGGTTCTCCGATCGGCTTCGATGTGGCGCGGACGCCGTGGGCGGCCATTGTCCGATGGTATTTATAGACCTTGGTATCGGATCGGTGTCCGGCACCGTTCCTTGATACCAAGGTCCAATTGGGCGCGTCCGGCGGCCGCCCATCTATCCATCCGAACCCACCAGTTTCGGGAAGGATGGATTATGATGATTGCAGGGAAAATTTCCGCGGCTTTCGCACTGGCATCGCTCGCGGTCACGGGCGCAGCCGAAGCGAAACCCAAAGCTGCCGCGGCGGCGACGGCGGCCGAGAGCGAGCAGTTTCGGATCACCAAGGTGACGCCGGCCTATTGGCGGGTCACGATCGACAAGCCGCCGTTCAACATTTACGGGCCGGATTCGATGGCGCCGCTGAACCGCGTCATCACCGCGATCGAAAGTGATCCGGCCCTGAAAGTCGTCGTCTTCGACAGCGCGATCCCCGGCTTCTTCCTGACGCATTATGATTTCACTGTTCCGCTCGACCGGACGACGAGCATGCCGCCCGGACCGACGGGGCTGCCGCAGCTCCCCGACATGCTGGTCCGGCTCAGCAAGGCGCCCGTCGTATCGATCGTGTCGATCCGCGGCCGTGCGACCGGCGTCGGGAGCGAATTGTCGCTCGCCAGCGACATGCGCTTTGCCAGCCGCGAAAAGGCAATCCTCTCGCAGTTCGAGATCGGCGCCGGCTTCGCGCCGGGCGGCGGCCCGATGGCGCGGCTTCCACGCTTGGTAGGCCGCGGCCGGGCGCTCGAAATCCTGCTCAGCGGCAATGATATCGGCGGCGAACTCGCCGAACGCTACGGCTATGTGAACCGCGCGCTCCCCGACGCCGAGCTCGACGGCTTCGTCGACACGCTGGCGCGCCGCATCGCCTCGTTCGACAAACAGTCGATCGCGCAGATCAAGGGGCTGGTGAACGAGGCAAGCCTGCCGCCGGACGATGCGATCGGCGCCGAATGGGCGGCTTTCCTCGAATCGGTCCAGCGCCCGGCGGCGCAGGAACTGATCGGTGGCTTGCTCAAGGCGGGGCTTCAGACGAACGCCGACGTCGAAACCAATCTCGCCAAATATACCGGCGAGGCGAATGTTCAGCGGAATGCGGGAGAATGACGGTGCATCCGCTGCTCGCCGAAGCGCTCGACGCACATGGCGGTCTCGAGCGCTGGCGGCGCTTCGGCTCGCTGTCGGCGACGATCGTCACCGGCGGTGAATTCTGGGCGATGAAGGATATCGTCCAGGATTCCGATCCGCGGCGCAGCACCGTCGATCTCGGCCGCGAACGGGCGACGCTCAACCCCTATGGCAATCCCGACTGGACGTCGGTCTTCACCCCCGATCGCACTGCGATCGAGGATCGCAGCGGCGCGGTCATCGCCGAGCGGCTCGATCCGCGCGCCGCGTTCGCGGGGCATGGCATGACGACGCCATGGGATCCGCTCCACCGAGCCTATTTCAACGGCTATGCGCTGTGGACCTATTTCAATGCGCCGTTCATTCTCGCCGACCCCGATTTCGCGCTCGAAGAAATTGCGCCGATCGAGAGCGATGGGGAAACCTGGCGCGGCTTGCGGGCCATCTTTCCCGATCGGATCGCGACCCATAGCCAAGTTCAGGATTTCTATTTCAAGTCCGACGGCTTGCTGCGCCGCCACGACTATCATGTTGACGTCGCGGGCGGCTTCGCGGGTGCTCATCTCGTGTCCGACTATGTCGATGCTGACGGGATCAAGCTGCCGACCCGTCGCCGGGCCTATCAGCGAAACGACGACCTCAGCGTGCGCTTCGACCCGCTGATGGTCTCCATCGACGTGAGCGATTTCCGCTTCGGCTGAGCATCCCGAAAGGAGTGAGAAATATGGCACAACCCCGGATTGCCATCGTGATGAGCACCACCCGTGCGGCGCGCTTCGCCGACAAGCCCGCGAAATGGATCTATGACCTTGCGGTTGCGCGCGGTGACATGGATGTCGAAATCGTCGACCTGCGCGACTATCCGATGCCCTTTTTCGACGAGCCGGCATCGAACGCCTATGTTCCCTCGGCGAACGAGGTCGCGCAGGCCTGGCAGAAGAAGGTCGCCGAGTTCGACGGCTATATCTTTGTCACCGCCGAATATAATCACGGTATCTCCGGCGTTCTGAAGAACGCGCTCGACTACGCCTATCCCGAATGGGCGCGCAAGCCGGGCGCCTGCCTCGGATATGGCAGCGTTGGCGGCGCGCGCGCGTGCGAACAGTTGCGGCTGGTCATGGTTGAACTGCAGATGGCGCCGACGCGCAACGGCGTGCACATCCAGGGCGGCGATTTCTTCGACGCGCTGCAGAACGGCCGCGAAATTGCGAGCCTTCCCTACAT
>JAFAED010000329.1 GCA_023424275.1 Pseudomonadota bacterium
CAGCGTGACCGTGGAGCGCGAAATCCCGCACCCGCCCGAAAAGATCTGGCGGGCGCTGACGACGCGGCACCTGATCGAGGAATGGCTGATGAAGAACGATTTCGGCCTCGACCTCGGTCACCGGTTCCAGCTTCGCGGCGACTGGGGCAGCGTCGATTGCGAGATTCTCGACGTCGATCCGGGTCGCAGCCTCTCCTACACATGGAATCATGCGCACGACGATCCGGCTTATCGGCTCGAGAGCACCGTCACTTTCACGCTCGAACCGACGGCGGCCGGAACGCTGCTGCGCATGGAGCAGGTCGGCTTCCGCCCCGACCAGAAGCAGGCGTTCGGCGGTGCCAAGGCCGGGTGGAAGATTCATCTCGAAAATCTGGAGAAGGTCGTCGCGGGCCTCGACGCATAATCGGACAAGGAGAATATCATGAACTGGAGTCTATGGATCCGGCAGTTCCACCGCTGGGTATCGATCCTCTTTTCGGCGATCGTGCTCGCCATCTTCGTCATGCTCGGCGCGGGGCAGGAGCCCGCCCAGTGGATCTATTATTTGCCGCTGCCGCCGCTTTTCCTGCTGATATTCTCGGGCCTCTACATGTTCTTCCGGCCCTATTTCAGGAAGCGCGGCGGCGCGGCGGGCTGATCGCTCAGCTATAGGGCGGCGCATCCTCGAACTCGTCGAACGACGGATAATCGTTCGCGACGCTCGCGGTGAAATTGGGCGCGCGCTTTTCGAGGAAGCTGGTGACGCCCTCCGCCGCGTCGGGGCTGCGGCCGCGCGAAAAGATCACGCGGCTGTCCCAGCGGTGTGCGCTCATCGGATGGGCCGCGCCCATCATCCGCCACAGCATGTGCCGCGTCAGCGCGACCGAAACGGGGGCGCTGTCGGCGGTCATCTCGCGCGCCTTGGCGATCGCGGCGTCGATCAATTCGCCGGGCGCATGAACCGACTGGACGAGGCCCTTTTCCTTCGCTTCGGCCGCCGAAATCAGGCGTCCCGAATAACAGAGGTCGACCGCGTTCGCGATCCCGACCAGTCGCGGCAGGAACCAGCTCGACGCCGCTTCCGGCACGATGCCCCGGCGCGCGAAGACGAAGCCGTAACGCGCGGTGTCGCTCGCGAGCCGCGCATCCATCGGCAGCGTCATCGTCGCGCCGATACCCACCGCGGCGCCGTTGATCGCGCCGAGCACGGGCTTTTTCGCTTCGAAGATGCGCATCGACACCCGCCCGCCGCCGTCGCGGATCAGCGGGTGCGACCAGTTGATCGTGCCGTCCTCGGCGACCGGGCTCGCGGGCATGCCGTCGGGCAGCATCGCCAGCTTGTCGCTGCGCTTGTCATAATCGAAGGTCGCGGCGCCGCCGCCGAGGTCGGCGCCCGCGCAATAGGCCTTGTCGCCATGGCCGGTGAAGATCACCGCGCGCACGCTATCGTCGGCGTCGCATTCGTCGAGCGCGGCGATGATCTCCAGCATCATCTCGCCAGTAAAGGCGTTCATCCGGTCGGGCCGATACAGCGTCAGCAGCGCGATGCCCTCGTGGCGGTCGAGGCGAATCTGGTCGAAGCTCATATTCTCTCTCCTTGGCTTTCCGTCAGCGTCGCAAGCGGTGCGCATGATTGCAAGCACTTTACGTAAACGTAAAGCGAGGGGCCGCATTGACCGATGATTGTCGCTAAAATTTCGTCATTCCCGCGAAAGCGGGAACCCAGTCCGACGTTGCTGCTGCGGTCCCGCTTTCGCGGGAATGACGAAGCGGAGAATGACAAAAGACGGGATGGAGAAGCCGGGGATGACGCGCCCGACCTTTGTCGCTATAGGCGCCCCGACCGCCCCGGCGCCGCGCTCGCACATGAGTCGCTTTGCCGGGGCATTCATTTGGTTCCGACAGAAAGTTTGAACGCCATGGCCCGTCGCCGCCAGATCTACGAAGGCAAAGCCAAGATCCTTTACGAAGGCCCCGAACCGGGCACGCTCATCCAATATTTCAAGGATGATGCGACCGCGTTCAACGCGCAGAAGCGCGGCACGATCAACGGCAAGGGCGTGCTCAACAACCGCATCAGCGAACATGTCTTCACGCTGCTCGGCAATATCGGCGTGCCGACGCATTTCATTCGCCGCCTCAACATGCGCGAACAGCTGATCCGCCAGGTCGAGATCGTGCCGATCGAGGTGATCGTGCGCAATGTCGCCGCGGGCACGCTGTCGAAGCGTCTCGGCATCGAGGAAGGCACCCAGCTCCCGCGCACGCTGATCGAATATTGCTACAAGGATGACGCGCTCGGCGATCCGCTCGTCGCCGAAGAGCATATCGCCTGCTTCAACTGGTGCAGCCAGGACGAGCTTCACGATATCCAGGACATGGCGATCCGCATCAACGACTTCATGTCGGGCATGTTCGCCGCGGTCGGCATCCGCCTCGTCGACTTCAAGCTCGAGTTCGGGCGCCTCTATGAAGGCGATTTCAGCCGCATCATCCTCGCCGACGAGATCAGCCCCGACGGCTGTCGTCTGTGGGATATGACGACGAACGAAAAGCTCGACAAGGACCGCTTCCGCCGTGACCTCGGCGGCGAGGTCGAAGCCTATCAGGAAGTCGCACGC
>JAFAED010000364.1 GCA_023424275.1 Pseudomonadota bacterium
GATCATCGCACTGATCGGTGCGGCGATCACCCGCGCCATCCTTGTCGGCATCGCGCTCTGGCTCGCCATGCTGCTGTGGCCGGGCGTGCATGTGATGCCCGACCACCCCTGGGCGGTCGCCCTGTTCGGCGTCCTCGGCGCCTCGATGCTGGGCTTCCTTGGTCTGATCACCTCGGTGTGGGCGGAGAAGTTCGACCATGCTGCATCGGTGACGAACTTTGTCGTCACTCCGCTCGCGCTGCTTTCGGGAACCTTCTATTCGGTCGACAAGCTAGCGCCCTGGTTCCAGACGATCGCCCATGGCAATCCGGTTTATTATGCGATCATGGGCTTTCGCTATGGCTTCATCGGGACGGTCGATTCGACCATCGCCAATCCGGTGCTGACCGCAGCCCTCGTTCTCGTCGCGTTCAATATCGTGCTGGGGCTGCTTACCTACCGGCTGCTCGCCTCGGGCTGGAAGCTGAAAGCCTGAGAAAGGCTCAGTGACGGTGGATCGCGCGGACCCGATAGCGGCCGCGCTCCAGCCCCTCGAACATCGCGTCGATCTGGGGGTGGTCGATCGGCCCGCCATCGCCATCGGCCACCAGATTCTGCTGGCTGACATAGGCGATGTACGACGAATCGCCGTTCTCCGCGAGCAGGTGGTAATAGGGCTGCTCTTTCGCCGGGCGAATTTCCTCCGGGATCGCCTCATACCATTCGTCGCTGTTCGCAAAGACAGGGTCGATGTCGAACACGACACCGCGAAAATCGAACATGCGGTGCCGCACGATGTCGCCGGGCGCAAAGCGCGCGCGGCCGATCAACGGCGCGGTAACGGTCGCAGGAAGGTCGGAAGTGGATTCGGGTGTCATTGTCTCAATCTATGACGATTTGACGACCGTTCAAGGGTGATACGGCGTCGCCGCGCTGCGGGCGACGCTGGCGATCAGATACCGGGAAAAGAAACGAGGCCGCGCGGCAATCTATATACCGCAATGACCGATTGATCGATCGAACGAGCACTTGTCTGATATGGTCTAAGTCAGTGGTCGATGCTGTGTGGGAATAGAAAAATGGAGGAGAGTGAGGGATTCGAACCCTCGGTACCGTTGCCGGCACTTCGCATTTCGAGTGCGACGCTTTCGACCACTCAGCCAACTCTCCTCGCTGAGAGTGGACGCCCCTAGCGGTGGTCCGTCGCCGTTGCAACCCTCTAGTCACAAAAGCGACGAACCTTGTGCGCAATCAGGGCTTGTCGGCCTCCCACCAATAGGGCGTGCGTTTGCGCGTGCCCGTCTCTGCCTCGTTGAGCGTCAGCGGATCATAGAGCCGCCCCCCGAGCATAACGCGATGAATCTTCTCTGTATTCCGGATATTGTCGGTAGGGTCGGCGTCGAGAATCAACAGATCCGCGAGCTTTCCGGCTTCGAGCGATCCGACATCCTTGGCATAGCCGAGCGATTGTGCGGGCATGATGGTCGCAGCGCGCAGCGCATCGATATTGCTCCACCCGCCGCGGACAAACGACCAGATTTCCCAATGGGCGCCGAGCCCCGCCTGCTGGCCGTGTGCGCCGATCGACACGTTACGCCCGGCCGCCGCGATCTTGCCGGCTTCGCGCGCCGAATCATCGTCGACATAGTCGCCCTCGGGCGCGATCACGCGGCGCTTGTTGTTGGCGGCGAGTTCCGTCGGCGGCGCGTGCCGCGACAGAATCGGATGCTCCCACACATTGGTATGCGCCCGCCAATAGGGATCGCCAGCAAGCCCGCCGAAGGTGACGACGAGGGTCGGGGTATAATCGACCGTCGTCTGACCCCAGAGCTGGACCAGATCCTTGTAGAAAGTGTGGAGCGGGACATTGTGCTCGACCGTCGAATTGCCGTCCTGGATCAGCGTGACATCCTGCGTAAAGAGCGAGCCGCCCTCGGGCACGACCTCCATCGCTTCGGCCTGCGCGGCCTTCACGACCATCTGGCGCTGCTCGCGGCGCGGTTGGTTGTAATTTTTGACGCTGTATGCGCCCTGCGCCTTCAGGCGTCGGACATGCGCCAGCGCGTCCTCATAGCTGTTGATCTCGGCATAGACGCCTGCGGCCTTCGCGCCATAAATGACCTCGCCGGTCGAGAAGATGCGCGGCGCGAGAATCAGGCCTGCGCGTTGCATTTCGGACGATACGAAGATTTCGGACGAGCGTGACGACGGATTGTGGCTGGTCGTCGTACCCATCGCGAGGTTCGCCATTTCGGACCAGTTCTGCTGCGGCACCAGTTCATCGTCGCCGTGGGGCCCGTGCGCATGTCCGTCGATGAAACCGGGGACGATCGTCTTGCCCGTCGCATCGACCGTCACGGCGTTGGCGGGAACGGTGATGGCCCCCGCCGGGCCGACGGCGGTGATCCGGTCTCCGTCGATGACGATCGCACCATTTTCGATGATGCCGCCGTTCTTGTCGGCCATCGTCACGATCTTCGCGCCGGTGATGACGACGACGCCCTTATGCTTGGCGGCCGCCTGCGTCATCGACAACGACACGCCATCGGTCGGCGGCGTGAACTTCGGCGCGTTTTCGTCGGCGGGGGCGTTGGTGAAGAAGCTGCCGAGATCGGCACTGAACAGTGTCGGTCCGCGGCTCCAGTGAAGCCGACTGCCGCCGTTCGACCAGTGGATAAAGTCTGCGCCGCCGTCGCTGGCGCGTGTGACCGGAAGCGCACCGCTCTTCGTCCCGAGCGTCACGTCCTGCCCGCCGGGCATCAGCGGGGTGACATAGGCGTCGTAATTCTGCCGGAAAGCGAGCGTGCGGCCATCAGGCGAAATCTCGTAGTCGCTGACGAGTTCGCCGCTCGCATGAACGCGCTTGTCCTGTCCGTGGAGATCGGTGCTGACGAGCTGACTTTTGCCGTCGGCGGCGGCGACCATGAAGATGCGGTCGCTGTCCGCGCCGAATTGCGGCTTCGCGCCATTGTCCGCGACGCGCTCGGGTGCTCCGCCACTCGCGGCGACGCGGTAGACTCCTGGGTTTTCGCCCCAGCGTTCGGAACGAAGACCGCCTCCGGCGCGCCGTTCAAAGGCAATCGTCTTCCCATCGGGCGAGAAGCGCGGTTCGGCATAATGGCCGGGCGTCGTGGTGATCTTGCGCGAGGTGCCGCCGCCTGCGCCGATGACATGGACTTCGCCAAGGCCTGCATCGGTCCAGCGAACAAAGGCGATCGAGCGGCCGTCGCGCGACCAGCTCGGCCAGAG
>JAFAED010000494.1 GCA_023424275.1 Pseudomonadota bacterium
CCCCACAGGGCCGTCAGCATCGAGCCGGCGATCAGCGTCCCGGCGATCCAGGCTTCGATGATCAAGGCGCGGTCGCGACCGCCCGGGGGCCCATCCTGTTCCATGGCATCAGCATGGCAGGCCCGCACCGGCCAGGAAAGCAAAACACCATCCTGCGCCGGCTATACACGCACCTTGTCGGTGCGTCGCCCAGGCCGCCCGCAGCGCTGGTCCGGAAAGCTGGCGGAGGGCGGCCTGTCGCCCGCGAGGCGGGCGAGTTCTGCCTTGTCCTGACCCATACCGGGCAGCCAGTGCGATCAGCGAGACAAGGCGCGAGGGGCGGCGGCAAAAGGTTGGCGGAGCCATCGGGTCGCGTGACGGCCCCGCCATGACACCGCGCGCCCGAGATGGGAAAATTGACGCGCGGTGCAAGTCGAACGTCTGCAAGGAGCGTTCATTCCTAGGACGCGCGAGCTGGAGCAATGCGCACCTTTATTTCAACAATCGGTAATATTTTTTCAGGCGGCGTCGGACCGCAGGGGTCGCGTAGCGAACATCCCGCCGCGCGGATGCGCGGCGGGATGCCTCGGGGAGAGCCCGATACTGGGTTTTCTGTCGATTAGAAGCGCAGCCCGAGTCCGAACAGGACCTGGTGACGGTCGATATTCGCAGCGACGCTGGTGCCGGCATATTCGACATTGCCGTAGTTTGCGTAGCGATACTCGACTTTCCCGTAGCTGCCTTCGCCGAAGAGCTTCAGCTTCTGCTCGATGCCCGCACCGACGCGGTAGCCGTCGCCCTTGACGCGCGCCTTGTCGGCGGTCGTGCCGTCGTCATACGCGATATCGATCGCGCCATTGGTGTAGCCGGCCTTTGCATAGAGCAGCGTGCGCGGGCCGGCAGCGAAGCCGAGACGTGCACCGACATAAATGTCGCGGCCCGCGCCGATTTCCAGTTCGTCACCGGCGACCAGCGCGTCGGAGTAGACCTCGCGGACGGTCGAATCGTTGAGCTCGGCCTCGACGCCGATCACGCCCTGGCCGACGGCGACGTCATAGCCCGCGGCGATGCCGTAAACGAAGCCTTCGTCGCCTTCGACGATGTCATAGCCGCCGAGCAGCTCGACGCGGCCGCCTTCGAAGCCGGCGTCCTGCGCGAGTGCGGGGGAGGAAAGAGTCGCCGTGGCGAGCGCGGCAGCCGAGATAAGCTTTTTCATTATATTCTCCATAGATGCTGCAATTGACTTGCTACTCTAGGACGCGCCGCCTCGGCCGATGCGCACGGGCGCTTGTGCTTTTATTATATTTTCATGACATAATGTTGCCCAGATGCAACAGTCGGTCGGACGAGGTGCGTCGGCAAGGTGCGGTAGAGCGCGCGTCAAGCGTCTAAGAGTCGGGCCTGCCGCATGATCGCGTGGTAGCGTCTCTCGCTTAGGAACTGCCGCCATGCCGACGCTGTACCGCTGCCGCACCTCGCTACGCGAAGTTGCCGACCTCTTCCAGGCCGAGCCGCCGCCGCACGCCGAGTGGGAAGCCGAACTCTGGCCCAAGCGAACCGGCCTCGTCGTCGTCGACCGCGGCGCCGGGCGGCGTATCGAGCCGATGCGCTGGGGCGTGCCTCCCTCGCCCATCGATTTTTCCAACCCCGGCAAGCGGCCGCCCACCAGCCTCTGGTTCGGCACGCTCTGGATGAACAAGGATGAGCTTCTCGGCCCCGCGCATCGCTGCCTCGTCATTGCCGACAGCTTCGCCTTGCCCGATGGGCCCGAAGGCGCGCGCACGCGCACCTGGTACGGGTTCGACGATCGTCCGGTCTTTGCCTGGGCCGGCGTCTGGCGCCAGGCCAAGGCCGGCGCGGGCTACGCAGGACTCATGGTCGATGCCGCAGATCCCGTTTCGCCCAATCGCGCCATGCCCGCCATTCTCGACGGCGAAGAGGAATATGGGCTTTGGCTCTCCGCCGATCCCGCAGCCGCAAGCCGGGTCGCGATGCGCTCGCCGCCGCGACCCGACATGTATCGCGAACCCACCGAGCAGCCCTGGGGCGCCGACCGCACGCCCGGACCGTAGTGGGATTGCGCGGGGCCAGCTTCGTCGCCGCGCCCGCTGACGCATCCTCGACGATCGTGCCAATATGCGTCGCCTAGGAACGCCTAAGATGGATGCGCTTCCACAAGGCGGCGAGCGCCAGCGGCCCAGCTCGCAGCAAACGCATTGCGACGCCCTGATCATCCGCCGAGAGGGGCACGAGCGTTTCGCCAACGACACTGCGCGCTGCGAGGCAGCCGTCGCAGAGCCGCAAGGTGGGTATGCCGCGCGGTGTCGCAACGGGCTCGATCACCCGGAAGTCGCCGAGCGGGAGATCCCCGCAGATTGTGCAGACCTTCGCACGCCCTTCGCAGCGAAGTGTGAACCGGACCATGGATGCGAAGGCCGGGTCGGCGCGCTGGACGACGGCAAACCAGTCGGGACGATGTGGTTCGAGTTCGGCCAGCCCCCCTCTCCTCGCTGCGTGTCTCCCTATATTGACGCCCAAGTTGTCGCCGCCCGCACCGCAAGCGCGCCTGTATGAGAAAAAAAATCTCGCCGGCCTGCCTGTCATGCGCAAAGGCGCGCGCCGCGCGTCATAGCAATGTGGAGAGACGATCGGCGCGCAGGGCATGATGCACCTCGAACGCCGCCGCGGCTTGCGGCTCTCGAGGGGCATTGTCTTTACTTCGCGTCGCCGCGCGGCGCGGATCGATCACCCGCGTTTTCTTCCTTGCCAATTGATACCGGCATCAGGCGATGACGCAGCTCGCGGAGATGTCGCCACCTTGGCGACTTCAGCCAGCAAGTCGTTCGATTCCGTAGCGGAATTTCTCGCAATTTTGGCACCGATTTGGCGTGAAATTGGAGCGGTTTCGCCGCTATCGCCAGCGCCGCGCGGCACCGTTACGCCGCGCCGATTACCCGTCGATGGAGCAAGCCTACGAAATGTCACGAAAACTTCGCGCGGCACATGGTCCGCGCGTCCGAATCGCCGCTCCAGGCCACTCCTCCCCCGCCTCGATCGATTTGCCTGCCGCACTTCGGCGCGGCCCGGCCGCCTTAACATTCGGCGCGATTTATGGTTAACTTCGACGGGATATGCTCATGGCTGACCAGACAAAAACGAGCGGTGACGGCTTCGATCCTCTGACCGAGAAACAGGCGGCTGTTCTCGGGCTGCTCGCGCAGGGGCTGACGAGCAAGGAGATTGCGGCGCGGCTCGACACCTCGGAATCCGCGGTCAACCGCCATGTCGAGATTTTACGCTCGCGCTTCAACGGCATCACGCGCCTGCAGCTCGCCCGCCTCTATCGCGAGCGCATCGGCGAGACCGCGCCCGCTGCCAGCGATGGCGAGCCTTGTGTAGATTCTACCAAGCAAATTATTGGCCTCGCCGCGACGCCGCCGGGCGGGACAGAGAGAGCACAGGACGAAACCGAGGCCGACCTCGCTTTCCGGGACTCGCTGGCACTTAAAGTCGATGCGCCCTGGACCAAGGCGGAAGAGCCCCGGGTCGTCCCCAGGGTGCTCGACGGCAATAATGCAACGCTCACCCGTGGTATGGCGATCGCGATCATTCTGTTCGCGCTTCTAGCCAGCCTCGTCCTCGGCCTGGCCGCGGCGATGGCGATCACGGAGATCGGACGCTAGCCGCCCTGCCATGACTATTCGGCCTTGGACTAAGAGCGTCCATCGCTGGGGGGACAGCCATGAACGACGAATCCACGACGCCCACCGCCGGCATCGATGTGCCCGTGCCGGCCTATATGGTCCGCATCCGCAACGACATCCGCACCGCCGAGAGCAAGGCGGACGAGAGCATGTTGGCGAAACTCAAGGCGATGGGATCGATCCTGCACGCGCGGCAGACCGAGGACATGCCGGCGCCGCATGTCGGACAGGAAGCGATTATCCGCCTCGGCCGCGCGCTGGAGTGCGACATCCGGGCACAGAACGACCTGTTCCGATCGCACAACGCGCTCGTCGACGCAAAGACGCTGATCACCGGCATGCCGGGGCACGACGACACCAAGGTCTTCGCTATCGACGAGAGCGGTCGCCAGGCTGTCGCCTGACATTGACGGCGCTGCCGCGCGCGGCCAGTCTCACCG
>JAFAED010000521.1 GCA_023424275.1 Pseudomonadota bacterium
TCGCCCCGCTGCTGATCTTCGTCCTGCTCTTTGCGGCGCTGTCGATCCTCGTCCCCGACTTTTTCGGAATCCGGAACATGCGCGGCTTGATCCTGTCGGTGACGCTTGTCGGGACGATCGCGACGACGATGATGCTCGTCCTTGCGCTCCGCGAAGTCGACCTGTCGGTCGGATCGATCACCGCCCTGTCGGGCGTCGTCTGCGCGGTGACGATCAGCAGCAGCGGCAGCGTCGCGCTGGGCGTCGTCGCGGGGCTCGCGGCCGGGCTGTTCGTCGGCCTCGCCAACGGGATGATCGTCGCCAAATTGAAGGTCAATTCGTTGATCGTTACCCTCGCCATGATGGAAATCGTCCGCGGCCTCGCCTTCCTCGCATCGGGCGGCGAAGCGGTGTCGATCCCGGCCGAGCGCTTTTACGAGCTGGGGTCGGGCACTTTCCTTGGCATCAACTACCCGATCTGGATCATGCTCCTCTGCTTTGCGCTGTTCGGGGTCATCCTCAACCGCACCGTCTTCGGGCGCAACATCCTCGCGATCGGCGGCAATCCCGAAGCCGCGAGGCTCGCCGGGGTTCCCGTCGATCGCGTCCGCATCGCGGTATTCGCGTTGCAGGGGCTGATCGCCGGCCTCGCCGGCATCGTCCTCGCGGCGCGCATCACCAGCGGCCAGCCCAATACCAGCCTGGGCCTCGAACTCGCGGTCATCTCTGCCTGCGTGCTCGGCGGCGTTTCGCTCGCTGGCGGCGTCGGCACGATCACCGGGGTCATCATCGGCGTGTTCATCATGGGGGCGGCGCAAAATGCGCTCAACCTGCTCGATGTCCCCACTTTCTACCAATATGTCGTGCGCGGCGGAATCCTGCTCGCGGCGGTCATCTTCGACCGGCTGCGCCAGACCGGACGCCTCGGCCTGCCCGCCTTCGCGCGGTCAACGCGCGCGCCCTCTTTGACCAAGGAAACGACCACCGCATGAGTTCAATCGCAAATATCGAATGGTTCCTCGTTCCGCCGCGCTGGCTGTTCGTGCGGGTCGAAACCGACGACGGCATTGTCGGTTGGGGCGAAGCGTCGCTCGAAGGCCATGCCGAGGCCGTCGCGGGCGCGCTCGATGCCGCGCGCGACCGGCTGATCGGGCATGACGCCGACCGGATCGAGGATGCCTGGCAGACCTGTCATCGGCTCGGCTTCTATCGCGGCGGCCCGGTATTCATGTCGGCAATCTCGGGCATCGACCAGGCGCTGTGGGATATCAAGGGCAAGAAGCTCGGCGTGCCCGTCTGGCAATTGCTCGGCGGCCAGGTCCGTGACCGGGTCGACGTCTATGCCTGGATCGGTGGCGACCGGCCCGGCGACGTTGCCGAGGCATCGGCCGCACGGTTCGAGCAGGGATTTCGGGCGGTCAAGATGAACGCAACCGAAGCGATCGGCTGGCTCGACAGCCCCGACAGCCTGAAGGAGCCGGTCGAACGCCTCCGCCTCGTGCGTGAGACCGGGATCGACGCCGGCCTCGATTTTCATGGGCGTGTACACAAACCGATGGCCCGCCAGCTCATCAAGGCGCTCGAGCCGCACGGCCCGCTGTTCGTCGAGGAACCGCTGACGTCGGAGCATCCCGAAGCGATCGCGCAGCTTGCGGCGCAAACGCATGTGCCGCTGGCATTCGGCGAACGGCTTTACACGCGCTGGGACTTCAAGCGGCTGTTCGAACTCGGCGCGGTCGACATCATCCAGCCCGATCTCAGCCACGCTGGCGGCATTTCAGAGGTGCGTCGCATCGCGGCGATGGCCGAAACCTATGACGTTGCGGTCGCTCCGCACTGCCCGCTCGGCCCGCTCGCGCTCGCCGCCTGTATGCAGATCGCGCTCACGACACCGAATTTCGTTATCCAGGAAATGTCGCTGGGCATCCATTACAACAGGGTCGACGCCGACCTTGGCACCTATCTGGCGGACCCGGGCGTCTTCGCGGTAGAAGGCGGCAGCGTCGCCGCGCTGACGGGACCCGGCCTCGGCGTCGAAATCGACGAGGAAAAGGTCCGCAGCGTAGCGCGCGATCCGCACCGCTGGCGCAATCCGGTCTGGCGCGGAGCCGACGGGAGCTTGCGCGAATGGTGAGTGCAAAACGGTTTGCGAACAGGACGGTCATCATCACCGGCGCGCTTGGCGGCATCGGTGCCGCCACCGCGCATGCCTTTGCCAAAGGCGGTGCGCGGATCATGCTCGTCGACCTTGCGGACGAAGGCGGCGACGCTGCACCGCTGCTTGATGCGGGCGCCGAAAGGGTCGCCTATGCCGCGTGCGACGTATCCGACGAACAGGCCGTCGCAGCCGTCGCGGCGCGCGCGGCGGACGAGCTGGGCAGCTTCGACCTGCTCGTCAACATCGCTGGCGCGATGATTTACAAGCCGATCGCCGAACTGACCGCGGCCGACTGGACCCGGATTCTTGGTATCAACCTGCTCGGCGCAGCCTTCTTCACGCGCCATGCGCTGAACATGATGCCGCGCGGCGGGGCGATCGTGAATGTCGCCTCGATCCACGCGCGGCAGACCTCGCCGCTCGTCGCGCCCTATGCGGCGGCAAAGGCCGCGCTGTGCAGCCTGACACGGACGACCGCGATCGAGGGCCGCGACGCGGGCATTCGCGCCAATGCGGTGCTGCCGGGCGCGATCGACACGCCGATGCTGTGGTCGAGTCCGAACATCGCATCGGGCGCCGAGGTCATCGAACCCGCCGACGTCGGCGCGCCCGAAGATGTCGCGAACGCGGTCGCTTTCCTCGCCTCCGACGATGCGAATTTCGTCACGGGCGTATCGATGGAAGTCGACGGCGGACGCCTCGCCAAGCTGTAGCCTTCCAGATGAGCGCTACCTTAGCGCACGAAAAGAAATGTCGAATTTGGGGTGGGGAGCTGCCATTCATCTACCCACTTCCGTCATCCCGGGCTTGACCCGGGATCCCGCTTTTTGATGCGCTGATTGCCTTCGATCTCAAGCGGGACCCCGGATCAAGTCCGGGGTGACGATAAAAGAGGCGTCAGCAACCGGTCGGTTCCAGCCGTCCAGTTCGGCTCCAGCGAAATACCGAATGAATCGCTGCTGAAACGCAATCGCCCCCGCATATGCGGGGGCGACGACGGCCATAGCTTAATAACGATTTAGAAGCTGGCGCGCACCCCGAAGCTGATCCGGCGCCCCGATTCCTCGAGCGTCAGGATACGTTCCTGATAGGCCGAATAGCTGCGCGACCTTTTGTTGCCGATGTTCACCGCCTCGGCAAAGATCGAGACATTGTCGGTCACCGCAAAGCTGCCCGACAGGTCGACCTGGCCGTAACCGTTGACATTTTCGGGCTGCCCTTCGGATCCGAAGGTGCGGCGCAGGAACCCCTCGCGCCAATTATAGGCGACGCGAAGCTGTACCGGCCCCTTCTCGTAAAACGCCACGAGGTTTGCCGAGTCCGACAGGCCTTCGACGTTGAACACCTGCGCCGACAGGCTGGGGTCGAAGGTCACCGAGCTTTCGACCTTGGTGTAATTGGCCGAGAAGCCGAAGCCGTCGAAGGGCGCCGGCAGGAAGTCGAGCGTCGCCTGCGCCGCGACCTCGAAGCCATAGACCTCGGCCGACTGGGCGTTGGTCGGGCGCGTGTCGAGGAAATCATAGCCGAGTATCTCGCGCGGCTGCGTGACCAGCGAGACGAAATTGTCGACCTTCTTGTAAAAGCCCGCGATGCTCGCATAGCTCGACCGGCTGAAATAATAGTCGAGCCCGACGTCGGCGTTCCACGCGAGATAAGGCTTCAGCGCCGGATTGCCGCCCGACACGAAGAAGGACGCCGGCGGGCGCAGATTATAGGATTCATTGAGCCCGAGGCTGGTCAGCGTCGGCCGCGTCAGCGTCCGCGAACCGGCAAGGCGCGCGACGAGCTGGTCGGTGATATTGAGCCGCGCGCTCAATGACGGCAGGAAATAATTATAGTCGTTGGTCGCGCTGACCGCGACCGGCGGGCTCAGTTCGAAATCGAGGAAGGTCGCGTCGCCGGGGATCGCGGTCAGGCTCAACAATTGCTGCGAAAAGCCCTTGGCGTCGAGCTTGGTATAGACCCAGCGCCCGCCGATGGTGGCGGTCCACGGCATGTTGCCGGCATCCCCCTCGAACTCGGCCTGCAGATAGGCGGCGAAGCTCTTTTCGCGCACCGATCCCGACGCCTGCGGGTTGAACACGCCGCTATAGCCGCCGCCGTTCGCCGCGAGCGCGGCGCGGAAACCTGCGGGGTTGTTCGCCTGCGCGATCGCCGCGTCGGTCGTGTAATAGGCGAGCAAGGCCTTGGGATCGAAGGTCAGCCATTTGGTCGGCAGGTTCGGGCTGCCGAGGAAGGTCTTGCCGCCGCTGTCGAACACCTGCGTCAGATTGGCGGGCAGCGTGACATTATAGCCGCAATAGCCGCAAAAGACGGCGCCCGGCGTTTCATAGGCGTCGGTGACCTTCTTGCGCCGCGATGCAAGCACCCCGAATTTGAGCGCGCTCAATGTCCCGTCGAATTCCTGCGTCCCGTCGACGCGCAACTGGAGCACGTCGTCCGAGATATTTTCGCCGGCCAGGCGCGCGAAATGCCCGCGCGCGCGCGCGACGTCGGTCGTCGGGAAGACGTTGGTGTAGGCGGGGGTCGACTGGTCGGCCTGCAAATCCCATGTCGGGTTGAGCCCGGTGTTGCGCGCGCCGATCACGATCACCGGCACGCCGTCGCGGCCGTGGTTGGTCGCGCGCGACCAGGACAGGTCGGTGACGATCGTCGTGCGGTCCGAGGGCGTCCATTCGATATTGCCCGCGATCTGAAAGGTGCGCGCATCGCGCGGCGGCAGCGCACTGATCGTATTGTCGGTGGCGAGGCTGCCCGTGTCGCTGCGCACATAATGCGTCAGCGTGCCATTTTCGTTCGCGGTCGCCGAAATGATGTCGGCGGGGTCGGAGAAATAGCCCATCGCGTTGGTGATCGAGTTCACCTTATATTGCGAATAGAGCCCATCGAGCTTGATCGAAACGGTGTCCGAGGGACGGAAATCGATCGCCAGCGTGCCGCCGATCCGTTCGCGCGTGCTGGTATCGACCGCCTGCCCCGTACCGCGGTCGACCGCGACGCCGGCAAGGTCGACGACCCCGTCCTTGTCGAAATCGAGGTTCTGGTTGACCACCCAGCCGTCGGTACTGAAGCGTTTCACGCGCGACTTGCGCTTGTCGTAGACAAGGCTGCCGAGGATGCCGAAACTGTCGTCGGCGTTGCTCCAGCTCGCAAGCGCGGTCGCGGTCGGCGTGACCTTGTCCGACCCGCTGTCATATTTGCCGCCTAGGCTGCCTGCGGCGAAGAAGCCCGAACGATCGGTCGGGCGCGCGGTGCGGATATTGACGGTCGATCCGATGCCGCCGTCCTGCAGCGTCGCCGACGACGATTTATAGACATCGGCGCCCGAGATGAGTTCGGAAGGCAGGATGTCGAAGCTGAACTCGCGCCCGTCATTGTCGGTCGCGAGCACACGGCCGTTGAGCAGCACCGTATTGAATTCGGGGCCAAAGCCGCGGACGGTGATGAAACGTCCCTCGCCCTGGCTCCGATCGATCGAAACGCCGGGCACGCGTTGCAGCGATTCCGCGACATTCTGGTCGGGGAATTTGCCGATATCCTCGGCCGAGATCGAGTCGACGACGCCGACGGCTTCGCGCTTGATGTCGAGCGCGCGCTCGAGGCTGGCGCGCGTACCCGTGACGACGATGTCGTCGTTCGGCGTTTCGGCGATATCGCTCTGGGCATGCGCGGGCATGCTCACGGCAAAGCCCGCTCCCGCCATCAGCGATACGATGAAGGCTTTCCTTCCGGTCATAATCTATCCCCTCCTTGGTCGTTGTTCGGCCAGCCTTCGCCGGCGCATGGTCATTTCGTCGCGGGCGTCAGCCGGATCGTCCCACCGCCATTGGGCGCCAGCTTCAATGTCAGGGCATCGCCGCGTGCGACGGCCGCCCGGCGGTCGCGCACGACCGCTGCGGGTGTTTCTCCATCGGTCCAAAGCTGCGCGGCAAAGCGGCCGTCGCCCAGGAAGCCGAGCGGCACATCGACCGTCCGCCCTGCTTCGTTGGTCATCGCGCCGACGTACCAGTCGCGGCCCTTGCGGCGCGCGACCACGACATATTCGCCAATGTCGCCCGCGATGAAGCGCGTCTCGTCCCAGTCGGCGGGCACCGCCTTGATGAAATCGAACTCGGGCGCGGCGCGATAGAGGTCGGGATTGTCGGCGACGCTCTGTAGCGGGCTTTCATAGACGACGAACATCGCCAGCTGGTGCGCGCGCGTCGTCTGCACCTCGGGCGCGTTCCAGTGGAATTTGAAATCCTTGGGATCGACGTTGCGGAAGCCGCCCGGCGTATAGTCGATCGGTCCCAGCACCATGCGCGTGAACGGAATGGTGACATTGTGCCGCGAGGTGATCGCGTTGCCCCATTTATTATATTCGGCCCCCATCACACCTTCCTGCGTGATGTAGTTGGGATAGGTGCGGTTCATGCCCGTTGGATGATAGGCCGAGTGCATGTTGACGAGCAGCTTGCGCTTCGTCGCCTCTTCCATCACGCGGTGGAAGAAGCCGACCATTTCCTGATCGTCGCGGTCCATGAAGTCGATCTTGACGCCCTTGATGCCCCAGCTCGCATAGAGGTCGAACGCGGGGACGAGCTTCTTGTCGAGCAGGTCCCACTGCACCCACAGCAGGATGCCGACATTCTTCTGACGCGCATATTCGACGAGCGCGGGCATATCGAGATTGGGCCGGACCTTCAGGATATCGGCATTGCTGAGGTTGTTCGGATCATAGACCGGACGGAAGCTCCACCCTTCGTCGAGCATCAGATAGGGAAAGCCCGATTCCGCCGCGAAATCGATGAAGCGCTTGATCGAGGCCATCGTCATGCCTTCGCCCGCCGGCGGCGCCGGGTGCGGGTCCGACCACCAATCCCATGCCGCCTTGCCGGCCTTCACCCAAGACATGTCGGTCTTCGGCTGCGGGTTCAAATTGCCGATCAGGTTCGACGGGATCAGGTCGCCCGCATGATCGGCGAGCATCACGACGCGCCAGGGCGTCACCAGATCCTCTTTCGAAATGTCGCGAAGCGCGCCGAGGCGGCGGTTGTCCCAGCGCAGCGAAATCTGCGTCGCCATGCCCAGCCCGCCATCCATCCGGCCGCGCAGGTACAGCCCACCATAATCGGTGAGGTCGGCTTCGGTCAGCAGGAAGCTCGTCTTGCCCGACGCGGTCTTGCAGGTGAAGGGCGGGTCGTAGAGATGATACCAGCGGATCGCCGAGGATTTGACCGGCTCGTACATCCCCTCATGGCTCAAATCCATGCGGCCGGTGTTGAAGCCATAGCAGTTGTAATCGCTCGGGAAATTGAACTGCGTCCGCTCGTTCATCAGCGACACCGATTTGAGCTGCGGCTGGACCGGCACGCGATAACGGAACGCCACCCCGTCGTCATAGGCACGGACGATCAGGTCCACGCGCCGGCCGTCGCCGCGCTCGGTCATGGCGATCACGACTTCGTTGAAATGGTCGCGCGCGCTCGACGCCTTGGTCGCGATCAGCTTGTGCTCGACGTCGACCGAGCGCCGGCTGCTCGACGTGAAGTCGAAGGCACCGAAATTCTTCGTATAGAGGATATCGAGCCCGAGCGGTGACGGCGCGATCACCGTCTCGCCCCGGCGTTCGATGCGGTAGGTCGGGGACGCATCGCCCGTCGAGGCGTCGAGCCGAATATGGACCGACCCATCGGGCGACGACAATTCGACCGGCGCCGACTGCTGCGCCCATGCGGGATGCGAAGCCATAGCCAGCGCGGCCGCCATCACCCGGTACATCATCGTCATCCTCCCCACCGCCGCCTTGTGGCGACTTGTCGGCACAGAATGACGTCAAGCCAAATTGGAGTCAATATGATTTATATTATATTTGAAATCGCCGACGATATATCGGCGGATTTGTCGAGATGTCATGACAAAGGACGCGGCCGACGATCCCGCACCCATTCAATTTTCGATGATCACGCGCACGGTCAAACGGGTTTCCCCGCTGTCGTCGACAAGGTCGATGCGGATGCCATGCTCGCGTAGCGCGGTATCGGGGTCGTCGACGAGCAGGCTGCCGCTATAGCGGACCGCTTCGCGCTGCGCGGCATCGACATCGCGAAGGTGCAAGCCATCCTCGTCCCGATGCTGCGCCCCGTTCGTCGTATGGAAGAAATATTGCGGCATCACGTCCTCCGGGCCCGCCTCCCCCACGTCATCCTAAACCCCCGACAAATTGTTTCGATGCAGATATGCCGAGGAAAAATTCGATATTTGCGCCAACTTCGGAAAGTTGAGGATCGTCAGCGACCGCGATGGCCTGCCGATCGCACCCACCTGCTCCAGTTGCCTCAGCATCCGGTTGATATGAACGGGGGTCAGTCCGAGCAGGTCGGCCAGTTGCTCCTGTGTCAACGGAACCCCGAAGCTTCCGGTATGTTCGCTCGCGATGTCGTTGACCCGGTCGTGCAATTCGCAAAGCAGATGCGCGAGGCGGGCAAGCGCGCTGCGACGGCCGATGTTGAGCAGCCATTCGCGGCCGATCGACGCTTCGATCAATATGTCGACCAATACGGCGCGAGCGACGCCGGGACGTGCGACAGTCAGATCCTCGACGGCCTTCAACGGGATCATCGCAAGCGTTGCAGGGGTCAGGGTGCGGACGTCATGATCGGCAAAATGCAGATAGAGCGACTGAAAATCGAGCGCGTCACCCGGTAATTTCAGCGAGACGATCTGCCGGCCGCCATCCGATGCGACTTTCTGCCGATAAACGAAACCCGCCAACAGGATCGGGCATATATCCGCCCGGTCGCCCTCGCGCAGAATGGAGGTGCCGGTTTCGACATGTTTGATGACATGCGGAAGGGCCGCAATCGCCTGTTGATCGGATGCCGACAGGCGGCTGTGACTGAGCAGCTTCCGGATCAGGATGCTGAGCGGGCCATGCCCCATGCGGTTGGCGTGATCGTCCGCCCATTGGGTCGAAAACAGGAGGTCGGTTGGCATTCCATTCTCGTTCCGGTTGCCCCCTCTCCATCATCAAACCGGAAAAACGCCGCGCGGTTCCATGGCATCGGCGACCCGGGCGCATCGAATAATGCCGAAGCTTGCCAAAGGCCGGGTGCCCGACTATCCCCGCCTCCCCAGCCCCGAGCGCCTCGACCAGCGGACTCCCCACCAAAGATTGTTTCAGCTGAACCCCGTTCCAGCCACCCCTTATGTCGAACAGCTCAACATCGGAGCCGGGCGGCGCACATTTGCGATAACCCTGGCGGTCCTGATCGCCGGGCTCCTTCTCGTCTTGCTGCTGTCGTGGGGCACCGAACAGCCGAGCGGCAAAAAGGACGAGGTCGTAACCGTGGTGAGGCTTGAGGCCACCGAGGCGCCAAAAGCGGCTTCGAAAACGGACACACCGAAACAGGACAGTGCCGCGGAACCGACGAGGTCGCCGCAACCCGTCGCCGAGGAGCCGCGGCCCCCGGAGCCCGCCGCTCCCGCGCCTCCGCCGCCGCCAACGCCGCCGCTGACGCAACTGCCCCCGCTGCCGGCAAGTCCTCCCAAGCCCCCCGCACGTCCCGTCTATGGCCCCCCCGACCGTGGCGGCAGCCCCGCCTCGCGCGATTCCGAACGGGTGGGAACGGCCCCCAATGGCGAGCCGCTCTATGCCGCCGCCTGGTA
>JAFAED010000551.1 GCA_023424275.1 Pseudomonadota bacterium
CGTGGATGGACGATCGGGGCAAGATTATCGCGGTGGAGGCAAACTGATGGCTAAAATTTCCGAGCTGGATCCTGCCGAAACGCTGGCCGGCGATGACCCCGTCGTCATCCTTCAGGGCGGCGAAGCAAAGCAGGCGGCCGTTAGCCTGATGGTCGGCTGGGTTCGCGAAGGCGTCGAGGGTCTGTTCGAAACGATCGCTTCGCCCAATCTCTACGACCCGGCGACGATGCGCGTTGCGGGCAAGTTCATCGCGAATAACGGACAGATCGGCACCGATGCCGCATGGTCCTATTACAGGATCCCGGTGACGCCTGGACAGACCTATGCCTGGGCATCGAATACGACGCGGCGCGTCGGATCGGCCTTCCTCGACGGCGCTGGCGTCGGGATCGCGCCCAGCACCTATGACGGGACGGCTGCGACGGGCGGCGTATCGCAGTCGCGCGTCGCGCCGGCGGGCGCCGCGTTCCTTGCCATCAACGGCAAGAGCAACGTCATCGCCGATCCGACGCAGATGATGGTCAATCTGGGCGCCGCCGCGCTGCCCTATGAGCCATGGTTCGAGCCGTATGACGTCGTTGCCGACCAGGCATCGTCGCGGATCCTTTCGACCGCCAAATCGAGCGTCGATGCGTCGATCAACGGCCCTTGGCACAATTACATGCCCTTCGGCGATTTCGTCGGGGGCGATCCCGATATCCGGTCGGCATCTGCGATCGCCGATCTGGCCCATTCCGACTTGCTCGATCGCGGGGTCGATCGCGGCATCCGGTGGCGCGCGGGCAACGATTTCCTGCGCTATACCGCCGCCACGTCGCAGCAGGATATCTATTGCTTCGGCGCCTTCATCGTCCATTCGGTCGACGCCGCGAACCTGATGGGCGGCGCCAAGCTCTTCAAGGAAACCGACGCCGGCGCCGTCAGCACCATCAGCCTGCATGTCGAGGGATATATCGCCCTGTCGGCGACGACGCGGCTGGTCTGGGCGACCGGCAGGGTCGATGCCGATGTCCGCCGGATCCTGCTCGGCACGTCGGTCGCGCCCGCCGTCGCCGACACGCGCTTCGCAAGCGACTTCACCCTGTTCCTTGCCGCGACGCCGATCGACAAGGATGAGGCGATCCGGCAGGTCAACCTCGCCGCGAAGGCGCGCGCGCCCGGGCGGCGCTGGGCCCGCGCGCTTTCCTCCGAAAGCCCGTCGGCGGCGAGCAGGCTCATTCTCAACGGTCCCGACGCCGTGGCCTATGTCGAAAGCGACCGGTCGGGCCACTTGGTCCGCAACACCTTCACCCCATTCCCGACCGTGGACATTACCGATATTCCCTGCCGGTTCGCGATCGCCGACTGCTATATCGATGGCGACGCCGTGCGCACCGGGGTCACCGACGACACGCCGCCCGATCATGTCTATGGGGCCAAGACGCTGGGCGGCATCCATGGCAATTTGCTGGGGCGTTGCACCGCGGCGGCACATGGTCAGACGGTGGCCGAAGAAGGCCAGCGCGTCGTCCTGGGTGGCGTCAACCATGTGCTGGTAAAGGTTGAGGATGCCGCGACGCTGTTGATCGCGGTCGAGGATGCGAACGTCGCACCGGCACCCGGAATTTACAGCCACGAATCGGGGCCGGCCCCCGATTTCACGGTCACCGCGGTGACGCCGCTCGACTGGTTTCCCCCGCACACCAACTATTCGCTGAAGACCTTCGTCGACGGCCGCCCGATCGCGGCCGATGCCGGAAGCTGGAGCAACTGGAACGACGTCCATTTCGTCGAAGTCTGCGACATGCTGCCGCGCGGCGAAATCATCGCCTGGTGGAAGGCGAACGGCGGCGCGAGCGGCGGGCTGATGCCCGATGGCAATCCCGACTATCGGCTGGTGACCACCTATCATTTCGACCGCGACGCGCAGCTGACCGTGCATCGCGACTGGATCGCGCTGGCCCCGACGCCGATCAGCGACCTGATGGGCATCCAGATCCAGCGCAAGAACGATCCGCTGACCTATCGCATCCCCGGCGGCGAACCCTTCGCCTATGATGGCGACACGCTGGACTATGGCATGGGGGTTGCGTCGGGCCGCACGCTGACCGCGGCGCCCATCGGCGATCCGCCCGCAATTCCATCGGTCAATCTGGACGCGGCCAAGCTGCAGGCGACCGGCGAATATGCCCATCGGATGATTCAGGAATGGGCGGGGCACGCCTTCATTGCGGGGCTGCTGCCGGTCGGCGACGCCGCCTATGACGTCCGCCGCGCGCAGGTCGCCAACCGGGCGATGGAAATTCGCGGCAACAGCGCCAAGGTTTATTTCCGCGTCGTCGACAAGGGCGATTTCACCGCCGATCCCGGCGACAGCTTTTCCGCCGTCTGCTTCCGCCATGTCGTGAAGCGCGAAGCGGGACGGCCGCTGGTCTGTCCGGTCCGCCTCTCCGATCGCAAGGCAATCGTCTATATCGACTGGCTCGACTTCGCCGGGTTCGACCAGGTCGCCGTCAACGCGCCCGACCTGATCGGCCGCATCGTGACGGTGCTCGACAGCCGCAATGCGACGTTGGTCGGCGGCGCGCTGGCAACGGGCAGCGTAACCGCAGACGTCGATGCCGAAGGCGATCATGCCTATCTGGTGCTGGAAATCGCGGACTGACGCGGCGCGCCCTTGTAAGCATCTGCGATACAAGGGCACCCGCTGGCATTTGACGCCTGCACGTTCTTTGTGGCGGTCATGGCCGCGCCCGAAGACATTCCCCTCGATCCCACCGCGCTGATCCGCATCGGCACGGTCGCCGGCGCCACGCTGGTCCCGCCGCGCGTCGTCGTGCGCTATGGCGATCCGGACGGCGAGGAAGTGGAATCGCCGCCTATCCGCTGGCTGATGCTGCGTTCGGGCGACACGCGCGCCTGGTCGCCGCCCAGCGCCGGTGAACAAGGCCTGATCCTTGC
>JAFAED010000568.1 GCA_023424275.1 Pseudomonadota bacterium
CGATTTCTTCGCCCGCTATATCGCGGAGGAGCGCGCGCTCGCGATCGATCACGAACTGGCGCACCATCGTCACGGCGATCTGTGGGCCAACGCCGCAGCGCTGGTTCTGCTCGCGTCGCAATGGTTCAACCCCTTGGCCTGGCGGGCGATCCGCGCCTTCCGTTTCGATCAGGAGGCCGCATGCGACGCGCGCGTGCTGACGATGGCCGACCATGATGCGCGCGGCGCGCGGACCGCCAGCTATGCGACCGCGATCGCCAAGGCGGCCATGGGCTCGCGGCTGTCGCTCGCGGCACCGATGGCGGTCCATGACAATCTGCAGGAGAGGCTTACGATGTTGTTGCAGCAGGATATTTCGAAAAAGCGCCGCCTGACGGGTCGGCTGTTGATCGGCGGGGCGACGCTCGCGGTTCTGGCGACGACCGCGACGCTCGTCCCGGCGGGTGTTGCGAGCGCCAGCGCGCAGCTTGTCGAGGCCCCCGAGCCCCCGGCTCCGCCGGCCCCGCCCGAAGCGCCGCCGGCGCCCGAAGCGATGGTCTTCACCTCCACGGGGGAACAAGTGACCGAAAGCGTCACGACATCCGAGGACGGCAAAAGGCGCGAAGTGCACCGCGTCGTCATTCGCGGCGATGGCGACAGCGATGGCAAGGCGAAAACACTGGTCTTCGCGCCGGTCGACGGCAAGGCGCCCAGGGCCCGGCAGATCGAGATCCGGTCGCACAGCGGGCTGTCGCGCGACGATGTGCTTGCCACGCTGAAGGAACAGGGGATCAGCGGCAAGCGGGCCGAAGCCATCGCCGACAAGCTGGAATCGAAACGTACGGAACGCCTTCGTACCGCATTGGCGCCGATGCCGCCGCTGCCGCCGAAGGCCCCCCGTCCGCCTGTCGCCTGGGCGCCGGCCCAAGGGCATGCGGTGGCGGTTGCCCGCTGCGGGTCGGGCCCGTCGGCGCCGACGGTCGACCGCGAAGAAGTCACCGGCAACCAGCGCAGCCGCTATGTCATGATCACCTGCTCGGACGGTCCAGAAGCGAAGGCCGAGCGTCTATCGGCGCTCAAAAAGGCGCGCGAACGCTTCATCGAGAGCGACAGCAACCTGTCGGAAACCATGCGTGCGAAGGTCGCTGCCGATCTCGACCGGGCGATCGCCGAGATGGAGAAATCGGGCAACTAAATCCACCATGCTTCGACGCCGGTCTTTGCTCCCCGGTGGGGCCGGCGGCAGGGGCGGGGAAGGGAGCGGCCCCTGTCGCTCCCTTTTTCGCGTGGTGCCCTTTTTCGCGCCCGATCCCTTTTCCTTTACCGGATGCGGTGCCACATGGAGGCCATGAGCGAAGAAAAGCCATGGCCCGACAGCATCCATGCCGGCGAATGCGAACAGCATGAGTCGCTGGTGCGCCGCGTGCTCGCACCCAATCCGTCACCCTATACCTTCACCGGTACGCAGACATGGCTTGTCGGTGCAGGCAGCGACGTTGCGGTGATCGATCCGGGCCCGACCGGGTCGGGGCTGAGCATCGGCGATCCCGCCGATATCAACGGCACGGGGCATGTCGACGCGATCCTGCGCGCCGTCGAAGGCCAGCGCGTTGCCGCGATCCTGTGCACCCATACCCACCGCGATCACAGCCCCGCCGCAGCGCCGCTGAAGGAAGCCACGGGCGCGCCGATCATCGGTTGCGCGCCGCTGGCGCTCCGCGACGACGGGCCGCGCGCGGACTCGGCGTTCGATACCGACTATGCGCCCGACCGCGTGCTGACCGACGGCGAACGGATCTCGGGCGACGGCTGGACGATCGAGGCGGTCGCGACTCCCGGCCACACATCGAACCATCTTTGCTTCGCGCTGGTCGAGAGCGGCGCCTTGTTTACCGGCGATCATGTCATGGCCTGGTCGACCAGTGTCGTCAGCCCGCCCGATGGCGACATGGCCGCCTATATGGCAAGCCTGTCGAAGCTCTACGACCGCGACGACCGCGTCTATTATCCGGCGCATGGCCCCGCGGTGACCAAGCCGCGTCAACTCGTTCGCGGGATGCTCGGCCACAGGAAGCAGCGCGAGCGGCAGATCTTGCGGGAACTCGAAAAGGGGACAAGCGTCATCCCCGAGATGGTGAAGCATATGTACAAGGGGCTCGACCCCCGGCTCAACGGTGCCGCCGGCCGTTCGGTGCTCGCGCATCTGATCGACCTCCAGACGCGTGGCGCCGTGCGCAACGATAACGACGAATGGACGCTCGCCTGATGTTGCTGGCGCTCCTGCTCGCTACCGCGCCCACGTCCGGCCCCCTCGTCGCGTTGACGGGAGAGGAAGGTCAAAGCCGGTGTCTGCCTGACCGCAGCCTGTGCCTTGAAGTCCCGCAGACCGAAGCGGAGAATGGTGCGGGCGCCGTCCTGCGTATCTCGTCGCCCGGCGCCGAGGCTGTCTCGTTGAACCTGCCGGAATTTGCCGAGGTGCAGTCGGTCGAGCTCTGGCCCCGACTGATCCGTGCAAAGGATAATCCCGACCGCTATCTGGTCGGTATTCTCACCGGGCAGACCAGCATGTATTCGGGTGGCGGGGGATCGGCGTCGCAACTCCACCTGATCGAACTCGACGGCGCACCTGCGGCTCCGCGGCTCGGCGGCGAAGCACTTGTGGTGCCGTGGACCGGGTCGCTGCTGATCCGCGCCTGCTTTTCGGAACAGGACATGAAGGACCGGCTCGAGGCGTGCCACGACGACTATGAATTCGGCGCCGCGCTTGCTGCAGCGCCCGGCCGCGCGGCTGTCTTTCCGACGCTCAGCTATCGTGCCGTCGCGACCGCCTTTCCGCGCACCTCGCGCCGGTCGGAAGACAATAGCGCCGTGAAGCTGAAGAGCGCCGATCTCGTTCGTGCGCGGGACCCTGCCTGCACCTATGATCGCGTTCTGCGCTATGACCCGGCGGAGTCGCGCTATGAGCCGGATCGACCCCTTCCCGATTGTTCGGATTATACCACGCCATGATTGAACGCACTTCACCACGCCTGTTGCCGCGCCTCATCCTGCTTGCCGCCGCAGCGCTGCTCGCGCTCGCCGCCTGGTGGGCGGTTTCGGCATGGCAGGACTGGCAACGCGGCTATGATCCCGAAACCGTCGTCGCGGCGAGCCTGCAGGGATTGCAGGAGCAGAATGTGCTTGTGCCCTTCACCGCGCGTTATGTTGCAGTTGTGACCTCGACGCAGAGCCGGCTGGGGCTGAGCGCAAAGAAGACGATGATCATGCCGGGCACGGTCCGCTACGAACTCGACCTCGGCAAATTGAAGCAGTCCGACCTTGATTGGGATGCGGCGACCAATGCGCTGACCGTTACCTTACCGCCGTTGCGGCTCGCCGGGCCGGAGATCGATATCGACGCGATCAGCGAATATCGCGACGGCGAAATCCTGCTGACGCTGACCGACGCCGAACGCACGCTCGACGCTGCGAACCGCAAGCGCGCGCAGGAAGAGCTGATCGCGCAGGCGAAGGGGCCGACGCCGATGCGCCTTGCGCAGGGCGCGGCGCGCACCGCGGTCGAACAGAGCTTTGCGATGCCGCTGAAGGCTGCGGGGATCGACGCCACGGTAACCGCGCGCTTCGCCGACGCCCCGACTGGGTAAATCCCGGCTTTCCGTCGTTTCAAGGCTGCGTTATTCTTCCTCCGGGGTCGGGCAGGGGGAACTGGCATGGCTAGCACCGCAGGGGGCGCCGCGCGCGCCGAACTTTTCTGGCATCGGATGGCGATCGGCCTCGCGATCTTCATCGTGTTCGGTTTCCTGCAATTTGCGCTGCGGGGCTTTGTCGACCCCGTTGCGGCGCCCTTCTGGGTGCATGTCCATGGCGTCGCGATGCTGGCCTGGCTTGGCCTGTTGATCGTTCAGCCGACGCTCGTTTCGCGCGACAATCTCGCGCTCCACCGCAAGCTCGGCTGGGCCGGGGCGACGCTTGCGATATTCATCACCTGCCTCGGTATCTTCACCGGCGTTGCGTCGCTGGTCCTGAACCGCTT
>JAFAED010000022.1 GCA_023424275.1 Pseudomonadota bacterium
TGCCAGCATCACGCCAAAAGCGACCGGAAAAAATTGCCGAAACATCCGCACCTCCGCTGCAATTAAAACACCAAGTGAAGGCGCTGCATAAGTTTGCCTTGCCCGTCGATGCCATCACCGGGGAGCGGATCACCGATGAGCGGGTTAACGTGCTGACCATAGCCGCCAGCGAGAGCTACGAACGCTTTGTATCCGGCCTGCAGGGCGAGATCGAAAAGGAATATGGCAAGGACGGTGTGCCACCCAAGCCCGGCAATGCCCGCAAACGTGTATCGCTCACCTTGCGGAAAGGACACTTGCTGAAACCTGAGTTTAAAGCACTTTGGGACAAGATCAGCCTTCGCACCCGATATGCTGTCAAGATCGACAGCGCGAAGCTGATCGACGATGTGGCGGCGGATATGGCTGACGTTGAAGTGCGCCGGTCCCGCGTGGTGGTGCAAGTCGCCAAGGTGCGGGCGGAATCTGATGAAGATGTGTTCGAGGCCATCCGCACGGCCGATGCCAGCGTGGCCATCGACCTTGAGGGCCGCTTCCCATTGCCTAACGTCGTCGCCGTGGTCGAAAACCTCATGGAAGCGACCACGCCGCCGATGCGGATAGGCCGCAGGACCATCTTGGCTATACTCAAGAAGTTGCCCGCCCCGGAAAGGGTGCTGGCCAACCCTCAAGAATTTGCGGCGGCGCTGGTAACGGCGATCAAAACCCGGCTGGCCGATCAGCTTGTGGACGGTATCCAGTATGAACGCGACGGCACATGGTATGAGCAGCGCCAATTTGATGACCTGATCGATGCATTCGCGGACAATGTGGTCCCGAGCGTAAGCAAGGACGGGTCTGGCGGCACACATATCTATGATGGTGTGATCGTCGATTCCGAAACCATCGAGCGCCCGTTTGCCGAGGCCCTGGAAAAGGATGACCGCATCAAGCTCTATGTGAAGCTGCCTGCGTGGTTTCAGGTGCCGACGCCGATTGGCGCCTATAACCCGGATTGGGCCATCGTGTTTGGTGGCGACGACGGTGACGATCACCTCTACCTTGTGCGCGAAACCAAGGGCACGACGCATCTGCATGATTTGCGACCGGATGAACGGCGCAAGATACTCTGCGGGCGCAAACATTTCCGCGAAGCGTTAGGCGTTGATTACCGCGTGGTAGCCAGTGCCGCTCAGCTTCCCGCTGGCGGGGTTTAACTGTGGTCAGCTAGAGACATTACAACAAGCATCATTATACTCTCCGGATCGAGTCCGGGGTGACGATGCAAGAGACGGCAGCTCCCGGTCGGAAGCAGCCGTTCTTACAGCCGCACCATCCGCATCCCCATCTCGCCATAGCGCGGGCCGCTTGTGCCGCCCTTCGGCGCTGCGGCGTCGATCGCGGCGAGGTCGGCGGCGGTCAGCGTTACCTCTGCGGCCGCGACGCTGTCCTCCATCGTCGCGCGGCGTTTGGTGCCGGGGATCGGGACGATGTCGTCGCCCTGCGCGAGCAGCCACGCGAGCGCGACCTGCGCCTTTGACACGCCATGCTTGTCGGCGACCGCACCGATCGCGTCGACGATCGCGAGATTGGCGGGCAGATTTTCGTCCGAATAGCGCGGATCGTTGCGGCGCCAGTCGTTCTCGGGCAACTCGTCGCGGCTGCGCACCGCGCCCGCGAGGAAGCCGCGACCGAGCGGCGAATAGGGGACGAAGCCGATACCATTGTCGCGGCACGCGCCGAGGATGTCGTCCTCGACATCGCGTTCCCAGATCGAATATTCGCTCTGCAGCGCGGTGATCGGCGCGGCCTTCGCGGCGCGGCGGATCGTGTCGGCGCCGGCTTCGGACAGCGCGATGTGGCGGACCTTGCCCTCCTTCACCAGTTCCATCATCCCGCCGACGGTTTCCTCGATCGGCACCGACGGGTCGACGCGGTGCTGGTAGAAGAGGTCGGTCGTATCGATGCCGAGCCGCTGGAGCGAGCCTTCGCACGCGGCGCGCGCGTTGGCGGGCGAGCCGTCGACGCCGACGATCTGTGGGCCGTCGAACTTGAAGCCGAATTTGGTCGCGATGACGAGCCCGTCGCGCTTGCCCCGGATCGCCTCGCCCAGCAGTTCCTCGTTGCTGAACGGGCCATAGATTTGCGCGGTGTCGAAAAAGGTGACGCCGAGGTCGATCGCGCGGTGGATCGTGCGCGTCGATTCGCCCAAATCGGCGGCCTCGCCATAAAGGATGTTGCCGCCCTTGATCATCGGCATGCAGCCGATGCCGATCGCCGAAACTTCGAGGCCGTGGCCGAGCTTGCGATACTTCATGGCGTTTCTCCTGCTGGTTCGTTCTCGACGCCGTCGGCGGCATATTTCGTCGCTGCGACGTCGCCGATGACATTGCCGAGTGTACGGAAAATGTCAGGGAAAGTCTCGACCGCGACAAGCAGGCCGAGCGGTGCGACGGGAACCCCCATCGAGACCGCAATCGGTGCGATCGAGGTGACGAAGCTGATCGAGCCGGGCAGGCTGACCGACGAGAGCGCCGCCGCCATCGCGACGAGCAGGCCGACCGCCATCTCCCACGGGGTCAGCTCGACGCCGAACAGCCACGCGACATAGACGACGACCGCGAGGTTCATGGCGGGGCTGGTGAAGCGGAACAGCGCGACCGCGAGGGGTAGCAC
>JAFAED010000045.1 GCA_023424275.1 Pseudomonadota bacterium
TTCTCGACAATGTCGTGATAGACGGCTTGGAAGTCGGTGACGAGACCGCTCGGCCAGCGCGCGTGAAAGCGTTCTTTTCCCCCGACGCGGAAATCGAGCTCGCGATCCAGCGTCTCGATATCCGAAGGCGCCTTGAACCACGCGCTCTTGGCTTCGAGGCTTTTATAGGCGGAAAATACGCGTTCGGGCTTGGCATTCAGCACCCGCTCAATCGTGAAGGCGGCATTTGTAACGGTCATCTCTCATTCTCCCCGGGCGCGGGGCCGGCCAGATAGGCGTCCAGCTGATCATATTGCTGCTCCCAGAAGCGCTTGCGCTCGGCCATCCATCGCTCGATATCGGCCATCGCTCGCATTTCGAGCACACAAGTGCGCACACGGCCCACCTTCTCGCTTTTCACGAGCCCCGCTTCTTCCAGTATCTTCAGATGCTGCACGACCGCCGACAACGTCATCGGCATCGGCCTAGCGAGATCGCTCACCGACGCCGGTCCGCGGCTCAGCCGATCGACCATCGCCCTCCGCCCCGAATCTGCCAGCGCGTGAAATATGAGATCGAGAGGTTCGGCGTGATTCTGAAGCATGTGCTAAACTAATAGGGCCGGAGCGTTTATAGTCAAGCGGATACTTAAGTGATGCATCTTTTCCTTAAACGCTATGGCCCGGCGGCTTGCCCAGTCCTTGAGCCTCGAGCCATACCCCCAGCGCTTCCGCCACATGGCGCGCGGCGCCATTCGAACCGACGGGGGGACGCGTCTCGGCTATGGCAGTTTCGGGGCCACCCGTTCTCGGGCCGTGACCGGGGTATGCGGACGAAGCATGCCTCATAGCCCAGCCCGAACCGTCGCCACGATGTCCCGGATGGCAACGATCGCGGCCTCCGGTCGATCGAGCGGAATGAAATGGCCCATATTGGGCTCGATGCGATGCTGGCCGCGTGTCGATCAAGACGCTTCGCGAGATTGTGGATTCAATCTTTCAACCAATATCGCTCTTCAGCATCCAACAACTCATACCGATGAATTTCGGCTTCGAACTGAAGCGTCTCGCCGATGGAATCCAGCCCTTTCAGCATTTTATTCTTTAGGCCCGGATCAATCTCGAAATGATATTTTTCCGTTGAAGGGAGAGAAATGGATTGATCTACGAGATCGACGCAAATCACGGAAGGAGCGGCCTGCGCAATTCGCAGAAGCTCCTGCACTTCACCTGCTTTGAGAATGACCGGCAGCAAGCCGTTCTGAAAGCAATTATCGTAGAAGATGTCAGCGAAGCTCGTCGATATGATGCAGCGGATTCCGAAATCCATGAGCGCCCATGGCGCATGCTCGCGGCTTGAACCACAGCCGAAATTGTCGCCCGCGACCAAGATTCCGGCCCCGGCATATTCGGGGCGATTCAAAACGAACTCGGGTCTTTCCTTCCCATTTTCATCGAACCGGAACTGGTAAAACAGCCCCTCGCCCAGCCCCTCGCGTGTGACCGTCGTCAGATAGCGCGCGGGGATGATCTGGTCGGTGTCGATATTGGCGCTGGGCAGTGCGACAATCTTGCTTTCCAGATAGGAAAAGGCCTTCATTGGAGGAACTCCCGGAAATCGACGATCGAGCCGGCCAGCGCGGCCGCTGCGGCCATGACGGGGCTGGCGAGGTGCGTTCGTCCCCCCGGTCCCTGCCGACCCTCGAAATTGCGGTTGGACGTCGAGATACAGCGCTGGCCGGGCAGCAGCTTGTCGGGATTCATGCCGAGACACATCGAGCAGCCGGGTTCGCGCCATTCGAAGCCCGACGCCTTGAATATCGTGTCGAGCCCTTCCTGTTCGGCGCGCGCGCGAACAAGCCCCGAACCGGGAACGACCATGG
Source organism: Pseudomonadota bacterium (assembly GCA_023424275.1). Taxonomy (GTDB): domain Bacteria; phylum Pseudomonadota; class Alphaproteobacteria; order Sphingomonadales; family Sphingomonadaceae; genus Sphingopyxis. The sequence continues at coordinate 1,862 of JAFAED010000045.1, forward strand.
CGCGAACGCCCGGCGCGACGCGCCGTCCCGAGCGCAGGATTTGGGCGGCCGCGCGCAGATCTTCGATCCGGCTGTTCGTGCACGAGCCGATGAACACGACGTCGATTTTGACGCCCGCGATCGGCTGGCCGGCCCGGAGGTCCATATATTCCAGCGCGCGTTCGGCCGAAGCACGCTTGTCGGGACTGGCGAACTCGGCCGGTGCCGGTACGGTCGCGGTAATCGGAATGACATCTTCCGGGCTGGTGCCCCAGGTGATCAGCGGGGGGATTTCGCCGGCATCGATTTCCAGCTCGCGATCCCAATGCGCGCCCTCGTCCGAATAGAGCGTCTTCCAATGTCGCAGTGCGGCGTCCCATGCCGCGCCGCTCGGCGCCGAAGGCCGGCCCTGAAGATAGGCGAAGGTGGTCTCGTCGGGCGCGACGATTCCAGCGCGCGCGCCCCCCTCGATCGTCATGTTGCACAGCGTCATTCGCCCTTCCATCGAAAGGGCGCGAATGGCGGAACCGCAATATTCGATGACGTGTCCGGTCCCGCCGCCGGTCCCGATTCTGGAAATGACGGCCAGCGCAAATTCTTTTGCGCCGATACCCGGCCCCGGTTGTCCCTCGATACGGACGCGAAAATTCCTGGCTTTTTTCAGGCGGAGTGTCTGGGTTGCCAGGACATGCTCCACCTGCGACGTACCGATGCCGATCGCCAAGGCGCCGAACGCGCCATGGGTCGATGTGTGCGAATCGCCGCAGACGATGGTCATCCCAGGCTGCGTCCTGCCCTGTTCCGGCCCGACGACATGCACGATGCCGTTGCGTGCGTCGCCCATCGGGAAAAACTCGATGGCATTGGTGCGCGTATTCTTTTCCAGCACCTCCATCTGTAATCGTGCTGCGGGATCCGCCACTCCCGCAAGACCGAGCGACTGCCCTTCGGTCGGCGTATTGTGATCCGCGATAGCCAGGCTACGGTCGGGCCGACGCACCTTCAACTTTCGCTGGTCCAGCGCGGAAAATGCCTGCGCGGTCGTGATTTCGGTCAGCAGGTGGAAATCGATATAGACGATCGTTTCGCCATTATGGTCGACGACATGATGCGCGTCCCATATCTTGTCGTGAAGCGTACGCGGCCGCTCGGCCGGTAGGGATTGGCCCGTCTGCGGCGGCTCCGTTGCAGATTGCGTCATCGCGATGTCCCCTGGGTTATGGCTCACGAAAGGACCAAGTCCTTCAGCGGCTTGTTTATATCGGCGAGTTGCTCGGGTGTTGCGACGAGGCCTGCGGTGACGATCATCCGCCCCTGGACATAATCCTTGGTGGCGTTGACGCAGTCGAGCGCGATGACCTTGCCGGCCTTCAAATAGACGACCGAGAAGCTGCGGTTTGCGGGATCGCCGCGCAGCACCGCCTGATCATGCCCGGTCGAAAGCCCTGCGGTCTGGAGCTTGAGGTCATACTGGTTCGACCAGAACCAGGGGATCGCATGATAGGGTGCTTCGTCACCGACGATGCCCTTGGCGACGACATTCGCCTGGTCGTTGGCATTCTGCACCGATTCCAGCCGGATCTCGGCTCCCTCGGCGAAGTCATTAACATGCGATGCGCAGTCGCCGATCGCATAGACGTCGGGCAGGCTCGTCTTGCACAGGCGATCGACGCGCACCCCGTTGGCGCAATCGGCACCCGCGGCGATCAGCGGCTCGACTGCGGGCACGATACCGATGCCGACGATGACCAGATCGGCGGGGATGACCTCGCCGTCCGAGAGACGCACGCCAGTGACGCGGGTATCGCCCTCGATCGCATCGACGCACACGCCGAGGTGCAACTCGACGCCATGATCGCGGTGCTCCTTCTCGTAGAAGCGCGACAGATCCTCGCCCGCGACGCGCGCGAGCACGCGGTTCTGTGCCTCGAGCAGCACGACCTTCTTGCCCGCCTTGTTGAGCACCGCCGCCGCCTCGAGCCCGATATAGCCGCCGCCGACGACGACGATCTGGCCGGCGGTTTCCGACGCCGCCTTCATCGCGTCGGCATCGGCGCGCGTGCGCACACCCTGCACGCCCGGCAGGTCGCCGCCCGGGATCGGCAGCATGCGCGGATGCCCGCCTGTCGCCCAGACGAGCTTGCCATAGCCGATCGTCTCGCCGCCGTCGGTCGTGACCTCATGCGCCGCCGGATCGACCGACACGACGCGCTTGCCCAGCAGCATCGTCACCTCGCGCTCGTCCCAATATTTGGCGGGGCGCAGCTGGATGCGTTCGAATTCCTTCTCGCCCGCGAAATATTCCTTCGACAAGGGCGGGCGTTCGTAGGGGAGCTCGGGTTCTTCGCCGATGATCGCGATGCTGCCCGCAAACTTCTGCGTCCGAAGCATCACCGCAACCTGTGCGCCACCGTGACCCGCTCCCACAATCAATATATCGAAGTTCATCGTCCGGGCCGGCGACGCATTCAGACCGCAAAGCCCGACGCGAGAATATCCGCCGCCTGCCTCAAATGGTCGGCGTCCTTCAGATAATGGTCGGCACCCTTGATCGAGAAAAACGTGGCCGTGCCGGCCTGCCGACTGCCGATCGCATCGCGCCAGATCCGCGTCGTGCTGGGAAAGGTCGACGCGTCGCCGCCAAGCTCCACATATCGAACCGGCACGCTGGTTCGCGCGACATTCGCCGGACCGTCGGCGTTCGAGCAGGACGCCCACTGGCTGAGAAAGGCCGTCAAGCAGGTATAGCGACCGATTGCATTGGCGGCATTATTGACCTCCGGCGCATTGCCCCAGATACCGCCGGCGTGGCGGTCGTTCGCATCGAGGCGAAGGTCCATGAAGCGCGGGTCGGCAAAGGTCCGATGCACGACAAAGGCTTCGTCGGCCGACGGATCGTTCGCGCGGAGCAGCGCCAGCCGCGCGCGCACCCCGGCCTCGAGCCGGTCGTACCGCAGGCGCTGGGCGGAGCGATAGCGATCGAGAAACTCGTCGGAATAGGGCGGGCCGTTCGCTGCATCATACATGTCCAGCGCGGGATCGCGGCTCGCCCCATCGCTCTCGTCGGTGAGCGATGGATCGATCCAGTCGAGCAGGAGGCGCGACCGGCCGAGATGCGCGGCGATCAGCGACAGGCTGTCCGCCGGCGGCAGGTCGTCGGGCGACAGCGACACGGCGTCGCCCGCGGGCGTCTCGGTAATTGTCAGCCCCTCCGCCTGCGCCTGATAGAAGCAGGCAAGTGCGGCACCGCCGGAAAATCCGACCAGATGAACATGTCCATATCCGCGCGCACGCAGCCAGCGGACACCCGCACCGATGTCCTGGATCGCCTTTTCCATGATCAGCGCGGCGTCGTTGTTCATGAAACGTGTATTGAGGCCGAGCGCGGCAACACCCCTGTCGGCCAGCGGGGAGAGGAGCGGGTGGCCGAGGAAGCTATTCGTCGGATGCGCGATCAACGCCGCTGTTCGGGTCGGCGCGTCGGGTTCGACCAATGCACCGAGAATCCGGGGCTTCATCCGGGTGATACCCGACTGGGTTTCGGACATGCCAACAACCGGAATGTCGATCTCGACGATCGTCCTACGCGGCATGGCGCGCCTCCGGTCGCGATAGCATCATGACGGCAAACCTCTCCTACAACCTTGCGTTTGGCTTAAACCGACCGAATTGGCCCGCCTGTCCTCTGCGATGAGGACGCAGCTTCAGCTTTGACTACGGCTCAACAGCGTCTCCGGAATTCTTCCATCGCATGGCCCGTCGGACGAAGGCCGTGTCCCGGCCGGTTTGTCGCGCGCATCCGTCCGCCCCGGACCTCCGGCCAGCCATCAAACAATGGCTCGATCAGGGGAAATTCCTCGAGCATGGTCAGCGCGGGGCAAGCCGATGCCAATTGGACGAACAGTCCCGGCAGGAAATGCGGCGACACCTTCACCCCGAACAATTCCGCAGCGCGCGCGGAACGCAGGCACGGGGTCAGCCCGCCCATCATTGCGAGGTCAGGCTGGAACAGCGAGAGCAGGCGTTCCTTCAAAACGGGGAGCAGCAGCAGGTCGTCCTGAAAATGTTCTCCGCCTGCGATCGCCACCGTCGACGCGCGGGCAAGCCGGCGCAGACCGTCGAGATCGCTCGCAGGCAGCGGTTCTTCCAGATAGTCCAGCCCCGATCGGATCGCATCGCGCGCCAGCGCCATCGCCTGCGGCAGATCGAGTTTTTCATTGGCATCGCCAAGCAACAGCGCATCGGGCCCGATCGCCGCGCGCACCCGTTGCAGGAGCAAAAGATCTGCAGACCGGCCGGCCAGCCGGGGCTTGACCCCGCAATAGCCGGCGGTGATCGCAGCCATGGCATGTTCGGCCGCCTCGTCGGGATCTTGTCCGGGCGTAAAGCCGGACGATGCATAGACCGGACGATCGTCTTCGTTACCGCCCAACAAGGCGGCGATGGACCGGCCGTGCACCTTGCCCCACAAATCCCACAACGCGACATCGATCGCGGCCAGACCGACGAGGTTGGGTCCGCCACCCGTGCGATTGAACCCGGCGACGGCGCAGCGCCACGCCGCCTCGGGATGCGGGACCGGCTTGCCGACAAGCACCGCCGCAGCATCGCGTGCCGCCGCAAGGCTGGCCCCGCGATGGCCGCGCAGGACATAGCTGAATCCCCAGGCTTCCAGTCCGTCGTTCGTCTCGATACGGGCCAGAATGACCTCGACCCCCGTAATCCCCGAACCGCCGCGCGCGCCACCCAGATCGAGGTACACGCATCCCGCTTGCGCGCCGGTGACGTGCGCCGACGTCATCGGTTGCCGGCAAACTGGCCGCTGCCGAACAACAGGTCGTGCGACCCGTCGTGGGCGATAATGCCGCGCTGTTCCGCATCCGAAAGCGGGAGCAGGCCGGCGATCACCGCAGGCCGCACGATGATCGTTTCGTACCAGCATTGCACATGGGGATAGGTCGCGAGATCGACCCCATGCCGCTCGTGCCGGCGCACCCATGGGAAGCAGGCGATATCGGCAATGCCATATTCGCCGGCCAGAAAGGGCGTCTGCGCCAGACGCGCGTCCATCACGCGATAAAGCCGCGCGACCTCGGCCGTGTATCGCTCTACCGCGTAAGGGATATCCTCCTTCGCATAGTGCCGGAAATGATGCGCCTGCCCGGCCATCGGTCCAAGGCCGCCCATCTGGAACATCAGCCATTCCATGACGGCGATGCGATCGCGGTCCGTCGACGGCAGAAAGCGTCCGGTTTTCCGCGCGAGATAGAACAGGATGGCCCCCGATTCGAAAACCGATATCGGCCGGCCGTCGGGGCCGTCGGGATCGACGATGGCCGGGATCTTGTTGTTCGGACTGATCGCCAGAAAGTCCGGATCGAACTGTTCCCCCTTGCCGATATCGACCGGCACGACCCGGTAAGGCAGCCCGACCTCTTCGAGCATGATCGAAATCTTGTATCCGTTGGGCGTTGCCCACATGAACAGGTCGATCATCGGAATCCTCACGGCCTGGTCGCGCGAAGCGATGGGCGACTACGGACCTTGTCATACCAGTCGGCGAGCGCCGGACGGTCGGCGAAGCTGTCATGATAGACGCCGCGAAATTCGATCCATTCGACCGCGCAGACGAGCGCGAGTTGGCCGATGTTGAACGGCCCGGACAGAAGCCCGCCGTCGCCCTCGATCGCATCGAGCGCCGCAATCAGCTTGCCGCGATGCGCATCGACCCAGTCGGGCCAGCGTATGCCTTCCGGGCGCAGCCCTTCGAGCCGGCAGGCGATCCCCGCCTCGATGATCCCGTCGGCAAGCGCGTGCAGCGTCAGCGCCGTCCAGCGCATATCGTCGCGCGGGAACAATATGCCGCTGCCGATGCTATCGAAATATTCCGCAATCACCGCGGAATCGACGATGCGCCGACCGTCGGCGAGCTGGAGAACCGGAACCTTGCCGAGCGGGTTTTCGCGCGACAGTTCCGGAATATGATTGGTCGGGACCGTCATCTGGGTGATTTCGACGGCCTCGACGTCGCGTTCGACGCCTGCCTCGGCCGCCGCAGCACGCGCCTTGCGGGCGAACGGGGACGCGGCTGTATAGAATAATTTCATCGTCTGCTCTCCCGTCAGGAAACCCGGCCGCGCACAAAACCCTGCCAGCACGCATCATAATCTTTCTGAAGAAGCCCGGTATCGAGCGCCCATCGGGTCGGGCGGATGACGTGCCGGCTCTCGAGCATGAAGGCCAGCGTGTCCTTGACCTTGTGGGGCGCCAGTTCGGCGACCGTTGCCTTTTCGACGCTTTCACGGTCGGGGCCATGCGCCGTCATGCAATTGTGCAGGCTGGCACCGCCCGGATCGAAGCCCTTGGCCTTCGCATCATGGACGCCCTGAATCAGCCCCATGAACTCGCTCATCACATTGCGGTGGAACCACGGTGGCCTGAACGTGTCCTCCGCGACCATCCAGCGCGGCGGGAATATGACGAAATCGCAATTGGCCGTCCCGGGCGATTCCGACGGGCTGGTAAGAACCGTATAAATCGACGGATCGGGATGGTCGAAACTGACGGTGTTGATCGCGTTGAAACGGCGCAGATCATAACGATACGGTGCCAGATTGCCGTGCCAGCCGACGACGTCGAAGGGCGAATGGGCAATCGTCGTTGACCATAGCCGCCCCTGAAATTTCTGCACATGCAGATGCGGCTCCTCGCGGTCCTCGAACCAGGCGACCGGGGTTTCGAAATCGCGCAGGTTCGCAAGGCCCGCGGTCCCGATCGGGCCCAATTCGGGCAACCGGAACATCTCGCCGTAATTCTCGCAGATATAGCCCCGCGCGGCGCCGTCCGGCAATTCGACCTTGAACTTGAGGCCGCGCGGGATGAGCCCGATCTGCAACGGTTCGAGCGTGAAGCGGCCCTGTTCGGTGGTGACGATCAATCGTCCCTGCTGCGGTATGATCAGCAGTTCGCCATCGGAAGAGGAGAATATCTTCCGCTCCATCGAGGCATTCGCCGCATACATATGAATGCCGACGCCCGTCCCGTTCGCGATGTCGCCATTGCCGCCGAAGGTGACGATGCCGTCGACGAAATCGGTCGGGACGTCGGGAACGGGGAAGCTGTCCCAGCGCAAACGATCGGGCGGAAGGTCGAGGTTCGGAAAGGGTGCGGTGCGCATCCCCTGCCCGCCGGCATAGGGCTCGAAACGCCCATGCTGTGCCGACGGCATCAGGCGGTACAGCCAGACACGCCGGTTTTCCGCTCGCCGGACCGTGAAGGCGCTGCCCGATATGACTTCGACATGCAGTCCGAATTTGGTGCGTTGCGGACTGTTCCGTCCGACGGGAAGCGCGCCCGCGACCGCTT
>JAFAED010000097.1 GCA_023424275.1 Pseudomonadota bacterium
CACCCGGACATAGGGGGACTAGTTTTGATAACCGACGCCGTCCTGAGGGACACTGCCATGCCGACCGCAGCCGTTTAGCGATGGAGACGGCACTCCTCGAGGCGCTCTTGCCGGTCGTCCTCCTGCTGGCGCTCGGCATCGTCGTTGCCGTTGCCTTTCGCGAAATCGGCCTCAGCCCCATCGTCGGCTATCTTGCGATCGGTATCGGTCTGAGCGCAACGGGGCTCGCGCAATCGAGCGAGGCCATCGGCGTTCTTGCCGAGCTCGGTGTGGTGCTGCTCCTGTTCGACATCGGGCTCCATTTTTCGATCAGGCATCTTCGAAGCCAGGCGGCCAATATCTTCGGCTTCGGCCCGGTGCAGGTGCTGCTGGGAACCGCCGGTCTTGGCCTTTTGGCAATGGCGTTCGGCTTGCCGCCCGTCGCGGCCTTCCTTGCGGGCGCAACACTTTCGCTATCCTCGACCGCGGTCGTCGCACGTATCATCGCCGAGCGACATCAGCAGAGCTGTCCTGTCGGCCTCACAGCGACCGCGATTCTTGTGTTTCAGGACCTTGCCGCGATCTTCCTGCTCATCGTCGCGACGGCCATGGGTACCGGTGCTGCCCTTGCCCCGGCGATCTTGATCGCGTTGGCGAAGGCAATCGCCGCATTCGTGGCGGCGATGCTCTTCGCACGCTTTCTCGTGCGGCCATTGTTCGATGTCATAGCACGGGGTCGCAACGAAGAGGTCTTCACCGCCCTCGCACTGTTCGTGGCCCTGGCGGCAGGCTGGGCGACGGGCACGATGGGCCTGTCGGTGACGCTTGGCGCCTTTCTTGGCGGGATGATGCTCTCCGACACGCCATATCGGGCGATCATCCAGTCCGAGATTAAGCCCTTCAGGGGGCTGCTGCTCGGGTTCTTCTTCATCTCGGTCGGTCTTTCGCTCGATATCGAGGGGCTCCTGCGATCATGGCCAGCCGTGCTTTCGGTGGGCCTTGTGCTCGTCACTGCAAAGATCCTGCTCAATGGCACCGCCAGCCTGGTGTTTCGATGGTCGGTGCCCGGGTCGACGCAGCTCGGCTTTCTGCTCGCACAAGGATCGGAGTTCGCATTCGTGATCTTCAGCCTGCCGCCAATACGCGAGCTGATTGGCGATGAACGGAGCGGTATCCTGATTGCGGCAGTGGCGCTCAGTCTCGCCGCGACACCGACGGTGGCCGATGCCGGTCGCTCGCTGGCCGGTCGGCTTCGCCTGCGGCAGTCGCGGCGTGCCGATTCCGAACTCGAACCGCGTGATTTTGTCGGTCCGGTCTTCATCGTAGGCATGGGGCCTCGAGGGCGCGCCGTCGCCGACGCGCTGAACGAGTTTCATATCGACTATAGCGCGATCGAGAATGACCCGGCCCGACTGCGCGACGCGATCGCCGATGGTTACCATGTTCTCTTCGGCGACCTCTCCGATCCTCGGATCTGGGAACCGATGGCGATGGCGGAGCGGCGTATCAGCGTGCTGACCGAACCGACCTTCGAACAATCGCGTGGCATTACACCCATCGCGGATCGCTTCTTCCCCAATTTGACTCGTCTGGCGATTGTCGAGAGCCCGGCGGAAGCAGCCCGCTTCGGATCGATCGGATTGGTGCCGATTGTCGATTCCACCGAATATCCGGGCTTGGAGGCCGCCGAAGCGGTGCTCACGAAATTGGGAGGCGATGCGCAAGCGATCGGTGATTGGATCACCCGCCAGAAGCAAGTCGCGCAGGACGGCGACTCTTGGGCCGCACTCTGATGCTTTGCGGCGCCCACTAGCCGACCCATGGCGCCTCGATCGGCGCATGGACAATCCCGAGTGAATTTGAGGCCTGCCGCTTGACCGGAAGACATGTCCCTACTTGAGGAATCGGTCAGCCGCACCGTAACCGAGAATAATGCGAACATCGTCAGGCGCCTGAGAGGCGCCTGATGACCCCTGGTCTAGGAGGCGACCCCTGTCCTCGCTCGTTCCGGCCGGCGGGCGCAGCCTGTGGCGCCGCAGCGCGGCCTTGGTCCGGGCGGAAGGGGCAGATGCTCCAAAAATAATGCCCATTCGCATTAAACAGCGTTGCTAAATTATCCACAAGGTATAATATAATGGGCAAAGCTATTCATGGGGAGGGGATATGGATGCCGCATCCGCGGTCGGAAACGGACCGCAGGCTTCAGTTTGGGCGCGGGCCGTGCTCGTCGGTACCGCGTCGCTGCATGAAGCAGCTGGGCGTGCCGGTGCTCTGCCTCACCGGGTCAAGCCGCTTTCGAGCAGCATGCAAATCTCCGCTCCCGCCTTTCCCGTCCGGTCGCCGCGCGGCGACAATCTCTGGCTCCACCGCGCTCTGGAACAGGCGCCTGCCGGTAGCGTCATCGTGGCCGATGTCGGCGAGGGGGAAGGCTTCGGCTATTGGGGCGAGGTCATGGCCCGCGCCGCCATTGCCCGCGGCCTCGCTGGCATTGTCCTGACGGGCGGGGTGCGCGACAGCGCGCGGCTCGCCGCGCTCGGTTTTCCTACGTTCTGCGCCTCGATCGCGATCCAGGGCACCATCAAGGACTTTGACGGCGACGGTGCGCTTGGCGTTCCTGTGCGGATCGGCGAGATCGTGGTGGAGCCCGGCGATGTCATTGTCGGCGATGCCGACGGTGTCGTCTGCATTCCGTCAGCAAAGGCCGACGAGATCATCTCCGCCGCCGAACGCCGCGAGGCGGAGGAGGCAGACATCTTCCGGCGGCTCGAAGCCGGTGAGCTCACTCTCGATATCTATTATCTTCGCAAGGACGCCCAGCCATGATCATCGATGCGCACGCCCATCTTGTGGCACCGAACGCATTTTACGCGCACCGTAGCAATCTACTCGTCTCCGGCGGACAATATGGCGACCATCTTCGCGCCCTCGTCAGCGACAAGGATCTGGCGGCCTCGGCCGATCAGAATGTCGCGATCATGGACGGCGTGGGAACCGATGTGCAGCTGCTCTCGCCGCGCCCGTTCCTGATGGTCAACGGCACGGCGCGCTGGTCCGACATCGTCGATTGGTCCGCTGACAGCAACGACCTCATCGCGCGCACGGTCAAGCTTCATCCGACCCGTTTCCGGGGTGTCGGGTCGCTCCCGCAGCAGGCGGGCCGGCCGGTCGACTCGCTCTTCCCGGAAATTGATCGTCTGGTGGGCGATCTCGGTTTCGTCGGCGTGCTCCTCAATCCCGACCCGAGCGAAGGGCAGAACGGCAGTCCGCCCCTCGGCGATCCTTATTGGTATCCGCTCTACGAGAAGCTCAGCGAACTTGACCTTCCGGCGCATATTCACTCGGGCCAGTGCTGCAATGGCCGCGAGACCTATGACGAGCATTTCATGGCGGAGGAAGGTCTGGCGATCACGTCCATCTACCGTGCAGGCGTGTTCGACCGGTTCCCCGATCTCAAGCTGATGATCAGCCATGGCGGCGGCCCGGTCCCCTATCAGGTCGGGCGCTGGCGGTCGCACCGCGAGATGGCGAGAGCCGCCGGGCGTGTCCCTGCGGATGCTCCGAGCTTCGATGAGGTACTGCGCAAATTCTGGTTCGATACCGTGCTTCACAATCGCGACTCCCTCGAGCTGCTTTTCAAGACCGTGGGCCATGACCGCTGTTGCTTCGGATCCGAGCGTCCGGGGTCGGGCGGCGGGCTCGACCCTGAAACCGGCCGGCCGTTCGACGATATCCGGCCGCTCATCGAGGGGATCGATACGCTCGATGACATCGCCTGCCGAGCGATCTTCGAAGGCAATGCCCGGCGCCTCTTCTCGCGACTGGACCTCTGAGCGTGGCGCATATCGTCCTGGGGGCGGCAACCTCGCACAGTCCGATGCTGACGCTCGAGGGCGAAGAATGGCACAACCGCGCGGCGGCGGACGTCACAAACCCCAAGCTCAGCCTGGCCGATGGCAGCCTCGTCGATTATGACACGCTCGTCGCTCTTCGCGGTGCGCCTTATGGCGAGGATGCGCAGCCTGAAATGTTCCGCGCGATCGCGGCGCGGTGCCAAGAACATCTCGACCGGCTCGCGGAAGAGATCGCCGCGGCGGACCCCGACGTCATCATCATCATCGGTGACGATCAGGACGAGCTTTATGCCCCCGGAAACATGCCGTCGGTCGCGGTCTATTGGGG
>JAFAED010000244.1 GCA_023424275.1 Pseudomonadota bacterium
CCATCGGACTGCGCCGCGCCGGGGCCGGGGTCGGCGCGGTGTCGGGCGCGGGCTCCGCCGGGGCCGCCGTCCGCGTGCAGTGATAGGCGAAGCGGCTGTCGTCGCCGGCGAGAAGGGCAATCAGCACTTCCTTCGCACGCCCCTTGAGCACCGGCGTACCATCGCGTTCGACGATGACGACGCCGCCGTCCCGCGCCGGGAGATAGTCGGTCGCCGCCGGGTCCGCCGGGTCGATCCATGTCTCGATGATGCGCCCCAGCCGCGTCAAGGCGAACCGGTTGGGTCCCTCTTGATTACCGAATGCGAACTCGGCGACGGCGCGAGGGCCGCTCAAAATGGTGATTTCGGGCTTGAGGTCGGGAAGCGCGTTGGCGGCGACCGCGGCGGCGAGGTCGCGCGCGCCGATGAGGTCCGCATGGCAGTGCTTGGCGATCTCGGGCGCGAGCTTGGCGACCATGTCGCTATCGGCGGCGCGCGCTGGCACGCAAGCGGCCGCGGCGACCAGCGCGGCGGCGGAAAGCAGGGCGGCGTGCCGGGCGCCGACGGACATGAGTTTACGGTGGGCTGTCATCGGGCCGCTCCCGCCGGAAGCGCGCGGACCTCATCGAAAATCCAGAGCGCGAGCGCGCCGAAGACCTTGTCGCCATGGTCGGTCATCTCGGCCTCCGACCCGTCGGCCAATTCGACCCAGATGCCGTGGCGTTCGCGGATCAGGTCCTGCGTTCGCGCGAGCATTCGGCGAACCCGGTTCGTCGTGTCGAAATATTTCGAGACGAGATGCATGAGGCTCGGGCGCTGGCCGCTCAGCCATTCCGCCGCATCGAGGACCGCCTTTTCGGCATCGCCGAGGCTGAAGTCGGCGGGTGCTGTGCGCGCGCTTCGCCCCGTCGATGGCCGCGCCCCCTCCGCTGCACCTTGCGTTTCGCGGTAGACGAGCGGGATGACGAAGGTCCAGGCAAGCACAAGGAGCGTCGCGAGCAACGGCTCCCACCAGCCGACGCGGTCAAAAGCGTCGCCGAGCGAATAGACCCAGATGACGAACGAGATCGCGGCGATGCCGACCGCGGGCCACTCGGGCGCGAGCTTCTCGGGCCTGCTCGACGTCGCCCAGGCGCGGACAAGGATGACGGCGGCGAAACAGAAGATCGTCCAGCCCCACCAATAGGCCTGCTCGGATACCGGGACGGACCCAGCGGCGGCGCCCGGAAACGCGGCCTTGATCGCGCCCGCGCCCGCGAGATAGAGCGCGACCACCTCGGCGGGGATCAGCTTGACCAGCCGCTCGAGATAGGCCTTGGCCGGGTCGGGTTCTGTGCGCGCAAGCGGTGCGCTGCGATGGGATTTAATTCTCAGAATCGATGACACGGGCCCCTCCGTCGCGTCTGCCGAACGGCGAGCCTAGCTGCCGGCGGCGAGATTGCAGGCGCATCTTGATCCAATCCGGATGTATGCGGCGCCTGCGCCTCGAAACGGGGGCGCTTCCCAGCGGAAACGCCCCCTTTTTTGTCACTGCTGCGCGACGGCCTTGTCGTCGCCGTTCGAGGCGAAGCGCGTCCGGTTGGCGTGCGCTGCCGCGATCGCGACCTGCTTCTGCTCGGTCGCGCGCGCGCGCGCCGTGCGCCGGCACTGCTGCGCATGCGCGGTCTCGCGCAGATTGCGCGTCAGCGCCGGGCAGGCGCGGCGCACCGAGCTGTCGATGCGCCGTTCGAGCCGCGCGACGTCGGCGGCATCGGTGAGGTCGAGGTCGCCATGACCTACGACGACCTGCACCGGCTCGGCGCTGCCGGGGAAAGGTTCGGCGGCGGCGGGGGCGGCGGCGAGCAGCGCGGCGGCGGGCAGGATGAAGCGAAGGGGAGAGATCATGGGTCGTCTTCCTTTGACATGAGAAAGGGAGCCGCACCGATGCCGCCCCCATGCCTGAGACGCGTGGGCACGCGAAATGCGCACCCGATTCCGTAACGGAATTTGAAATGAGGGGTATCGCCCCCGCGGGGGGCGATCGAATCGAGCGCGGGGAAAAGGGGCGCACTCTGGCGTCGCAGGCTCCGCCAGGGGTCGCGCGTCGTCATGGCCCCGCGCAGGCGCGCTTGGCGCCACTTTCTTGGCGCGGCGGCGGCTGGCCCCCAGGCCCGCGCGCACGCCGCCGCGCCTGCGGCGTCGCCAAGAGCGCGTCTTTCGGGCGCCTCTCGGCGCCTTCGGAGAGGACGCTGTTGCCGGGGTGTCGAACTCGGTTTGAAGGGCATCGACACGCCTTTGCGATTGCACCGCGTGCGAGCTCCTGAAGCGCGGCGACCGAGCCGCGGGCAGCGGAGGCGGTAGATGGAGCGGCGTCGATCGGATCGCGGAATGAGCACCGAACAGGTCCATCGTCTCTTCGCCTATTCGCGCTGGCCGCTCGCCGCGCTGACGGTGGTCCTCCTGGTGCTTGCGAGCCTGGTCGCGCGGCCGCGGCCCTTGCTGCTGTGGAACGCGAGCGCGAGCGCGCCGGTCGGGCTCTATTTCGTGGGCGGCAAGGCGAAACTGGCGCGCGGCGACATGGCGATCGCGCGGTTGCCGGCGGGGCTTCGGCTGTTCGCGGCACGGCGGGGCTATCTGCCGATGAATGTGCCGCTCGTGAAGCGCGTCGTCGGGGTGGCGGGCGATCGGGTGTGCGCGGCGGGCGACAAGGTGCGCGTTAATGGCAGCGTGGTCGCCCGGCGGCTCGCGATCGATGCCCGCGAGCGCGAGATGCCCTGGTGGTCGGGCTGCGTAAGCTTGGCGGAAGGCGATTACCTTTTTGTAATGTCGGACAGTCCGGCTTCGTTCGACGGGCGCTATTTCGGGGTGAGCCGGGTCGAGG
>JAFAED010000246.1 GCA_023424275.1 Pseudomonadota bacterium
GCCCCACGTCACGAACATGATGAAGCTGTCGCCGTGGCGCACCTTCAGCCGCCCGTCGGGCTCGGCATCCCACAGCGTCGACGCGCGCACCGTGTCATTGCCGCCGTCGAGCGGCAGGTCGACGCGGCTTGCGCCCTCACCGTGGCGAAGCCGCAGCACGGTCCCGAGCTTCGGGTCAAGGCCGTCGAAATGCTCCTGCAGATGCGCGACGGTCTCTTTCAGCACGGTGCGCGGATCGGGCGCGGCGCGGCGCTGGTAATGGCTGCCGTTCGCGGGGCGCAGCACCATCAGCGCCAGCGCGTCGCCCTTGCCCCGGCCATCGAGGTTCCAGTCCCATTCGCGGAGCAGCGCCTGCGCGCGCGCCAGTGCCGGGTCGTCCTTCGTGTCGAGCGCGAGCAGCCGGTCCATCCACGCCTTCGCATAGCCGGTCTTCGCATAGGCGGTGTCATATTTGATCGTCTTCAGCCGCGCTTCGTCGATCTGCCCCGATGCCTCGAACAATTCGATCAGCCGCGTCGCGCGATTGGTCATATCGTCCTCGATCCCGAGCAGGGGCGAGAAAGCGGCGGCATCGAGTTCGTCGCCCGGCCCCGCAGCGACCCACGGCGTATTATTCGCGTTCATCACATAGCCCGAGCGCGGATTGACCAGCGCTGGCACGCGGTCGAACGGCAGCGTCTTCGTCCACAGATCGGCCGACGTGTCGCCGGGCAGCACGCCGCGCCAGTTGAATCCCGCCGGCCGGTCGGGGAACATCGCATTGTAGAAGAGCCCGATATTGCCCTTGGCATCGGCGTAGATAAAATTGGTCGCGGGCACGCCCTGCCCCGCCATCGCCGCGCGCCATTCGGCGAAATCCTTCGCCTTGTTGAGCCGATAATATTGGGTGACCATATTCGCCTGGTCGATCCCGGCATAACGGATCGCGAACGCGCCCTTTTCATTCTTCACCACCGGCCCGTGAACCGAGCGATAGATGGTGCGCGGGATCGGCAGCACGAATGGGCCGACCTTGACCTTCAGCCAGATGCGCTTTTCCTCGAGCGGCCGCCACGCGCCGTCGAAACGGTAATTCTCGCCGCTCTCGTCAAGGGTCAGCTTGTACACGTCGATCAAATCGGGCCGGTTCACCGTGTTCGTCCAGCCGAGATATTTATTATGGCCGAGGAAGGGATAGGGCGAGCCAGGGAAGTTCGCGCCGGCGAAGTCCCAGCCTTCCTGCGAATGGACGACGAGTTCGTACCATGCGACGCCGCCCGTCCATGGCTGGTGCGAATTGGACACGAGCCGCGTTGCGCCGTCGGTCGAGCGCGCGGGCGCCACCGCCATGCCGTTCGATCCATTGTCGGCGGGATCGGTGCCGACCGGCGTCAGCTCACGCGGCACCAGCTTGCCCGTCGCGTCGAGCGCCGGGCCGCCTTCGCGCCCGATCTCTTTGTCCTCGACGAGCGAACCGAGCACCGAATCGAGCCCGAAGAAAAAGGGCGAGCGCAGCACGAAGCCCGCAACGACATCCTCGCCGGTCACGGGGAACAGCCCCGACAGGCGGACCTCGCCCGGATGCTTGTCGGCATAATGATTGAGTCCGGCGGCATAGGCGGTGAACAGCGCCTTCACATCGGCGGGAAGACGCGGCCAGTCGCGCGCCGTCGTCGCGCGGACGTCCAGCAGCGCCTCGGCATAATCGATCTTCGCGCCATCCTCGCCAAGCATCGCCCCCGCGCGGCCGCGCGTCATCGCGAGCACCTCCTGCAAGGTCGAAAAATCATCCTCGGCATGGGCGTAGGCGACGCCATAGGCGACGTCGGCGTCGGTCTTGCCAAAGATATGTGGCACACCGAAGCTGTCGCGCGCGATGCGGACGTCGGTCGGCTTGAACGCCGGCGCAGCGGGCGCCTCGGCGGTCAGCGGTTCCCACAGGGCGAGCGACACGGCGGCAACCGTCAGCAGCAACAGGAACCCCAGAAAAATCCGTCGCAGCATCGTTGGTCCCTCTTACGGTTTGGCGCGCAAGCTATCTGACCGCCATGTCGTCCGATGGCAAGCGACTGTCGTTCGTCGAGCCGGATTTGCGGCCGGACAGCGCACCGCTATGCAAGGTGCAGGTCATTGAACAACGGGGAATATCGAACCATGCGCATGAAACATCTGCTCCTTTCCGCTTGCCTGTCGCTCGCCCTGGCGCCCGCCGCGATGGCACAGGGCATCGCGGGATCGGGCGTCGTTCCCGCGACCGCCGCGAACAGTGCGGAGCGCGCAATCGGTTTTGCCGCGAACGCCCCCGCAGGCGCCGCGCTCGTTATCGTGATGACCGATGCCACGCTGCCGCCGCTCGACGGCGTGACATTCGGCGCCGCCGAACGGCAGGCGGTGGCCGCAGCCATCGCGGCAGCCAGCTTTGACGGCAAGCCCGGCTCGACGCTGTCGCTGCGCGGCATCGGCGCGCATCCGCGCATTCTGCTCGTCGGCGCCGGTCCCACGCCCTCGTCGCTTTCGCTCGCCGAGGCCGGCGGCAAGGCGGCACAGGATCTCAAAAACGAAGCGCAGCCGGTGGCGATCGCGGGCGCTTTCGGCGATGCCGCCGCCGCCGACGTCGCTTATGGCTTCGCACTCGGCCAATATCGGTTCGACCGCTACAAGACGGTCGACAAAAAGGCGCCGCCCACCGGCGCGGTGACGCTCGTCGGCGCCAGCCCGTCGGCCGCCGAGGCCGTTTTCGCGAACCGCTGGAAGCCGCTGGCCGACGGCGTGCGCCTGTCGCGCGACCTTGCGAACGAACCCGCCAATGTCATCTATCCCGAAAGCTTCGTCGCGCGTGTCCGCGAAGCCTTTGCCGGAACCCCGGGGGTCAGCATCGAAGTGCTCGACGAAGCCGCGATGCGCAAGCTCGGCATGGGCACGCTCGTCGGCGTCGGACAGGGCAGCCCGCGCGGATCGCGCCTGCTCGCGGTCCGCTATCGCGGCGCGGGCGCGCCCGATGCGCCGGTCGCCTTTATCGGCAAAGGCATCACCTTCGATTCGGGGGGCATCTCGCTGAAACCCGGCGCAGGTATGTGGGACATGAAGGGCGACATGTCGGGCGCCGCATCGGTCGTCGGCGCAGCGCTGTCGCTCGCGAAGTCTCGCGCCCCCGTCCATGTCGTCGCGGTCGCCGCGCTTGCCGAGAATATGCCCGACGGCAATGCCCAGCGCCCCGGCGACGTCACGCGCACCATGTCGGGCAAGACGATCGAAATGCTCAATTCCGACGCCGAGGGCCGCCTCGTCCTCGCCGACGCCAATGAATATATCGCCGCCAACTACAAGCCGCGCGCAATCGTCAACATCGCGACGCTCACCGGGTCGATCGTCGGCGCGCTCGACGATCAATATGCCGGCCTCTTCGCGCGCGACGAAAAGCTTGCCGCCGCGCTGCTCGCGGCGGGGGCCGCCAGCGGCGAAGAATTGTGGCGCATGCCGCTCCATAAAAATTACGCCGAAAAGCTGAAATCGGACATCGCCGACATCCGCAATATCGCCCCCAGCCAGGGTCCGGGCGCCAGCCTCGGCGCCCATGTCATCGGCTTCTTCGTCGACGAGGGCACCCCTTGGGCGCATCTCGACATCGCCGGGGTCAATCAGGCGGACAAGGCGACCTCGCTCGTTCCAAAGGGGATGAGCGGCTTTGGCGTGCGACTGCTCGACCAATTGGCCCGGTCCGGCGACTAGAGTTTGCGGAACCTCGGAACGCCCCTTGTGTTGCACAATAGCAACACTATCTTGCTCCCCGAGAAAGGGGCTTTCTGAATGAACCTCGAAAAATTTACCGACCGCGCCAAGGGCTTTTTGCAGGCGGCGCAGACGATCGCGATCCGCATGAACCATCAGCGGATTTCGCCCGAGCATATCGCGAAAGCGCTGCTCGAAGACAATGAGGGCATGGCCGCGGGCCTGATCGCGAAGAGCGGCGGCGACGCAAAGCGCGCGGTGCAGGGCATCGACGCGCTGCTTGCCAAGGTTCCCGCCGTGTCGGGTTCGGGCGCGCAGCAGACGCCGGGCCTCGACAATGATGCCGTGCGCCTGCTCGATCAGGCCGAACAGGTCGCGAGCAAGGCCGGCGACGGCTATGTGACCGTCGAACGCTTGCTGCTTGCGATGGTGCTCGCGCCGACCACTCCGGTGGGCAAGGCCTTTGCGGAGGCCGGTGTCAGGGCCGATGCGCTCAACGCCGCGATCAACGACCTGCGCGGCGGCCGCACCGCCGACACCGCCTCGGCCGAGGACCGTTACGAAGCACTCAAGAAATTCGCGCGCGACCTCACCGAAGTCGCGCGCGAAGGCAAGCTCGACCCCGTCATCGGCCGCGACGAGGAAATCCGCCGCACCGTGCAGATCCTCGCGCGCCGCACCAAGAACAACCCCGTCCTCATCGGCGAACCCGGCGTCGGCAAGACCGCGATCGCCGAGGGTCTCGCGCTGCGCATCGTCAACGGCGACGTGCCCGACAGCCTGAAGGACCGCCGTCTGCTGTCGCTCGACATGGGCGCGCTGATCGCGGGCGCCAAATATCGCGGCGAGTTCGAGGAGCGGCTGAAGGGCGTGCTCGACGATGTGAAAGCCGCCGAGGGCGAGATCATCCTGTTCATCGACGAGATGCACACGCTCGTCGGCGCGGGCAAGGGCGAGGGCGCAATGGACGCCTCGAACCTCCTGAAACCGGCATTGGCGCGCGGTGAATTGCACTGCATCGGCGCGACGACGCTCGACGAATATCGCAAGCATGTCGAAAAGGACCCCGCGCTCCAGCGGCGCTTCCAGCCCGTCTTCGTCGGCGAGCCGACGGTCGAGGATTCGATCTCGATCCTGCGCGGCATCAAGGAGAAGTACGAGCTGCACCATGGCGTGCGGATCACCGACGGCGCGATCGTCGCCGCCGCGACGCTGTCGAACCGCTATATCTCCGACCGCTTCCTGCCCGACAAGGCGATCGACCTGATGGACGAGGCCGCGAGCCGCATCCGCATGGAAGTCGAATCGAAGCCCGAGGAAATCGAGAGCCTCGACCGCCGCATCATCCAGATGAAGATCGAGGAAGCCGCGCTCGGCAAGGAAAGCGATGCCGCGTCGAGGGACCGGCTCGCCACGCTCCAGTCCGAACTCGCGAACCTCGAGGAACAGTCGGCGGGCCTCACCCAGAAATGGCAGGCCGAAAAGGACAAGATCCACGCCGAAGCCAAGATCAAGGAAGAGCTCGACGCCGCGCGCTCGGCGCTCGATCAGGCGCAGCGCGCCGGCGATCTCGCGAAGGCGGGCGAGCTGAGCTACGGCACCATCCCCGGCCTCGAAAAGAGGCTCGAGGAAGCGCAGGCGGCCGCGGGCAACGCGATGCTGCGCGAAGAAGTCACTGCCGACGATATCGCCGCGGTGGTGAGCAAATGGACCGGCATCCCCGTCGACCGGATGATGGAAGGCGAGCGCGAGAAACTGCTCGCGATGGAAAGCACGCTCGAAAAGCGCGTGATCGGCCAGGACGATGCCGTGCGCGCCGTCTCGACCGCCGTCCGCCGCGCGCGCGCCGGCCTTCAGGACCCGAACCGCCCGCTCGGCAGCTTCCTCTTCTTGGGGCCCACGGGCGTCGGCAAGACCGAACTCACCAAGGCGCTCGCGCGTTTCCTGTTCGACGACGACAATGCGATGGTCCGCATCGACATGTCCGAATTCATGGAAAAGCACAGCGTCGCGCGGCTGGTCGGCGCGCCCCCGGGCTATGTCGGTTATGAAGAGGGCGGCACGCTCACCGAAGCGGTGCGGCGCCGACCCTATCAGGTCGTGCTGTTCGACGAGGTCGAGAAGGCGCATCCCGACGTGTTCAACATCCTGCTCCAGGTGCTCGACGACGGGCGGCTGACCGACGGGCAGGGGCGCACGGTCGACTTCACCAACACGCTGATCATCCTGACCTCGAACCTCGGCAGCCAGGCGATCGCCGCGCTTCCCGACGACGCGCCGGTCGAACAGGCCGAGCCCGCCGTCATGGAGGTGGTGCGCGCGCATTTCCGGCCCGAGTTCCTGAACCGGCTCGACGAGATCGTGCTCTTCAACCGCCTTGCGCAGCAGCATATGGGCGGCATCGTCGACATCCAGGTCGCGCGGGTCCAGAAACTGCTCACCGACCGCAAGGTGACGCTCGACCTGACCGATGCCGCACGCGCCTGGCTCGGCCGCGTCGGCTATGATCCCGTCTATGGCGCGCGGCCGCTCAAG
>JAFAED010000378.1 GCA_023424275.1 Pseudomonadota bacterium
GACCAGGCGATGCTCAAGGACAGCGTCGCCCCCTTCGTGGCCGAACAGGCGCCCGTCTCGCATCTCCGCAAACTCCGCGACAGTGCGGACGCCACTGGCTTCTCGCGCGAACTCTGGGCGCAGTTCACCGAAATGGGCCTGCCCGGCATGCTCGTTCCCGAGGCGCATGGCGGGCTCGGCATGGGCCATATGGAGGCGGGCATCGTGCTCGAGGAAATCGGCCGCAACCTGACCCCGTCGCCTTTCCTCGCGACCAGCGTCGGCGCGGTCGCCGCGCTCGCGAAAGCGGGCGGCACGCAGGCGGGGCGCTGGCTTCCCGCGATCGCGTCGGGTGAGGCGATCATCGCGCTCGCGATCGACGAAGGCGCGAAGCACCGCCCCGACCGCATCGCGACCACCGCGACGCGCGCCGGCAACGGCTTCCGTCTCGACGGCAAGAAGAGCTTCGTGCTTCACGGCCATGTCGCCGACATGAGCATCGTCGCAGCGAAGACCGACGGCGGCATCACGTTGTTCGCGGTGCCGAAGGACGCCAAGGGCGTTACGGCCGATCCGCGCCGTCTCGTCGACTCTTCGCTTGCGAGTCATGTCACCCTCGACTGCGTCGAGGTCGATGCCGACGCGGTGATCGGTGAGGTCGACGCGGGCGGCGAAATCCTCGACGCTTTGCTCGCCGCGACCCGCACCGGCGCGGCCGCCGAAATGGTCGGCGTCGGGCAGGGCGCGATGGACATGACCGTCACCTACCTCAAGGAACGCAAGCAGTTCGGCAAGCTGATCGGCGAGTTCCAGGGCCTCCAGCACCGCGCCGCGCATCTCTATGGCGAGATGGAAGTCGCGCGCGCCACCGTGATGAAGGCGCAGGAACTGCTCGATCAGGGCAGCGAGGGTGCAAAACTGATGGTCTCCGTCGCGAAGGCGAAGGCCGGCCGCGCCGCCAACCTTGCGGTGCGCGAAGGCGTGCAGATGCACGGCGGTATCGGCATGACCGACGAATATGACATCGGCCTCTACATGAAGCGCGACCGCGCGCTCGCCGAATTTATGGGCGATGTGCATTATCACATCGACCAGGTCGCCCGCATGAACGGGTATTGAGCCGGGGAGAAAGACAATGAACCTTCAGGACATGTTCGGCCTCGACGGCCGCATCGCACTCGTCACCGGCGGCTCGCGCGGAATCGGCAAGATGATCGTCGAGGGCTATCTCGCCGCGGGCGCTGCGCGCGTCTATATCTCGGCGCGCAAGAGCGCGCAGATCGAGGAAGCCGTCGCCGATTTCGAGACGCGTTACCCCGGCAAGGTCATCGGCCTGCCCGTCGACCTCTCTACCGTCGAGGGTTGCCGCGCGCTCGCGAAGGAACTCGAAGCGCGCGAAGAGCGGCTCGACATCCTCGTCAACAACGCCGGCGCGGCATGGGGCGAACCGTTCGAGGGTTTCCCCGAGGCGGGGTGGGACAAGGTGATGGACATCAACGTCAAATCGCCCTTCTTCCTGACGCAGGCGCTCCACGGACTGCTCAAGGCAGGCGGAAGTGCCGCGCGCCCGGCAAAGGTCATCAACATCGGATCGATCGACGGCCAGCGCCTCAATCCGTGGGAAACCTACAGCTACCACGCCTCGAAGGCCGCGATCCTCTACCTCACCAAGCGCCTCGCCGCGCGCCTCGTCACTGACAATATCATCGTCACCGCGATCGCGCCGGGCGCTTTCCAGTCGGACATGAACAAGGCCGCGCGCGACCATGGCGACGCGGTGGCAAAGAGCATCCCGGTCAAGCGCATCGGCGTGCCCGAGGATATGGCCGGCGCCGCAATCTTCCTCGCGTCGAAGGCGGGCGACTATGTCGTCGGCGACACGATCACCGTCGACGGCGGGCTCGTCCACGGCGATTTGAAGACCAGCATCGACGCCTGACTTCCCTTTTCCCGTCATGCCGGACTTGATCCGGCATCCCGCTTCGTACCGTCGAATAGCGGGACCCCGGATCAAGTCCGGGGTGACGAAAGAGGAATTTGACTTGGCTCTCTCGAAGGTGTATTATATAACTAATGCACCAAGGAGATTGTCCATGCGTCTCGCTTTCCTCATTCCCCCGATGATGCTCCTCGCCGCCTGCGGCTCGGAGGAAAAGACATCGGGCGACGGCACCGAAATCTCGATCAATGCCGAAGGCGATGGCGGCGGCGTGAAGATCCAGACCGGCAAGGATGGCGGCAAGATCAAGATCGGCGGCGACGGCGCCGCGATCGACATCGACGTTCCCGATTTCGTCGATCTCGATATCGAGAGCGACTTCGATATCGATGGCGTGAAGCTCTATCCGGGCAGCAAGGTGACCAAGGTCGACGTCAACGCGACCGACAAGAACGGCGCCGACACGGCGACGGTCAAACTCGGCTTCACCTCACCCGCCGCACCGACGAAAGCCGCCGACTGGATGGCGGGCGAATTCGCGAAGAAGGGCGTCAAGGTCACCCGCACCGGCGACACGCTCGCCGGCAAGGACAAGGACGGCGCCGACTTCCGGATCAACTTCGTCCCCGACGGCGCGACTGCCAAGGGCGAGGTCGTGATTACGAAGGTCTGAGCGCGGGCTCCTAGCCGCTGTTCCGCAGCGCGGTCGCGATCGCGTTGATCGTCAGCTGGATACCCTCGGCGATGCGCGGGTCGGTTTCGCCCGCGCGGTGCCGCTTCATCAGCTCGATCTGCAGCAGGTTCAGCGGTTCGATATAGGGCAGGCGCAGCCGGATCGACGCCTCGAGCGCCGGATTCTTCTCGAGCAGCCGCGTCTGCCCGGTGATGTCGAGCAGCCCGTCATGCGCGCGGTTCCACCCGTCGCGGATGCGGCCAAAGATCGCATCATGCCCGTCGATACCTGCCGCGAGTTCGGCGTAGCGCGCCGCGATCCCCATGTCGGATTTTGCGAGCACCATCTCCATATTGCCGAGCAGTGCCGCGAAAAAGGGCCAGCCCGCCGCCATGTCGGCGAGCAGCGCCTTGTCCTCGAACGCCGCGAAACCCTCGCCGGTGCCGTACCAGCCCGGCAGCATCGCGCGCGACTGCGCCCAGCTGAACACCCACGGGATCGCGCGCAGATCCTCGATCGCGCTCGATTTGGTGCGGCTCGACGGCCGCGACCCGATTTTCAG
The DNA here is from genome assembly GCA_023424275.1 of Pseudomonadota bacterium. Lineage (GTDB taxonomy): Bacteria > Pseudomonadota > Alphaproteobacteria > Sphingomonadales > Sphingomonadaceae > Sphingopyxis. The sequence continues at coordinate 3,154 of JAFAED010000378.1, forward strand.
CGTCGCGATCTCGGCGATCGGCGTCATCGCGCGGAAGAAATCCTTGAAGGTCAGTGTGTCGTAAACGAGCCCGCGATAGGCTGCGAAGGCCGTATCCGAGAGCTGGTCCATTGCTGCGGTAAAGCGCGCCGCATCCTTGTCGCTCAGCGCCTCGGGCTCGAGGCTCGCGAGCAGGCTCGCCGACACCATTGCCTCGAGGTTCGTCGCCGCGCTCGCCGCCGTGCCATATTTCGCCGCGATCACTTCGCCCTGTTCGGTGATGCGGATGCGCCCCTGCAC
>JAFAED010000460.1 GCA_023424275.1 Pseudomonadota bacterium
ATGTTGGGAATACCCTCTCGGTTTGAACTGATCGATCGGCGCAGGAACAGATCGATCCCGGAATTTGCCAATCGCGCGCAGAATTAACCCCTCGCGGAATCGCGTGCAACGCCCTTTTTTCGAGAGCTCCCCTGTTTCGTCGCAATTGGGAAACGGCGGGAACGCGCGCCGCGGAAATTGAGGCGCAGCGCTTGGTTGACCGGATATAAAGAAAGCTTTATATGTTGCTCGATGAGCGAGCTGATCGACATTTTTCGGGCCTTGGCGGACCCGACGCGGCTGCGAGTCGTCGCGCTTTTGCGCACGATGGAGCTTGCGATCGGCGAACTGGCGGTGGTGCTCGACCAGAGCCAGCCGCGCGTGTCGCGTCATGTGCGCATCCTAGTCGAAGCGGGGATTGTCGAGCGTCGCCGCGAGGGGAGCTGGGTTTTCCTGCGGATCGCGGAGAGCGGGCCGATCGCGGACATCATCGGGCAGGCCGAAAAATGGCCTTTCTCGGCGCGCGAAGCGCTGGTCATCGCGCGCGATGCGCGGCGATTGACCGCGGTGCGCGACGAACGTGCGGCGGCCGCCGAACGCTATTTCGCCGAACATGCCGCTGAATGGGACGCGATCCGCTCACGCCATGTCGCCGAAAGCGAGGTCGAGGCGGCGATGCTGGCGATGATGCACAATCGCCGGCTTGGGCACCTCCTCGATATCGGGACCGGAACGGGCCGGATGGCCGAGATTTTTGCCCCGACCGCGCGCCGGATCACCGCGCTCGACCGCAGCCCCGAAATGCTCCGCATCGCGCGGACCAAGCTCGCGGGGCAGCCGGTTCCCGTCGACCTGCTCCAGGGCGATTTCCTGAACCTGCCGGTCGCCGACGCGAGCATCGACAGCATCGTCATCCACCAGGCGCTGCATTTCGCGCACGAACCCGACCGGGTGATCGCCGAAGCCAGCCGCGTGCTGCGCGGTAGCGGCCATTTGCTCGTCGTCGATTTCGCGCCGCACGAGGATGAAGAACTGCGCAACCTTGCGGCACATGCGCGCCTCGGCTTTTCGGACGCGCAAATCCGCGGCTGGTTCGCCTCGGCGGGGCTCCTGCTCGAAACCACCCAGACGCTCGAAGGCGGGGAGCTGGCCGTAAAGCTTTGGCTCGGCCGCCGTCGCAGCGACGAAGATCAACCTCCCGTCAACGAAGGCGGGCAAAGTAAAAGGCTCGCGGCATGACGTCGAATCTGAACTCGCTGGCCGAAGCCCGCCGCGCGGCGGCTACCCCGCTGTTCGCCAATCTCGATGGCGATATCGGCGTCAGTTTCGAATTTTTCCCGCCCAAGACCGAGAAGATGGAGGCGCAGCTCTGGGACACGTTCCAGACGCTCGAACCCCTGGGGCCGCGTTTCGTGTCGGTGACCTACGGCGCAGGCGGGTCGACGCGCGAGCGCACGCACGCGACCGTCGCGCGCATCGCGGCCGAAAGCCGGGTTCCGCCCGCTGCGCACCTGACCTGCGTAGAGGCGTCGCGCGCCGAGATCGACGAGGTGGCGCGCGCCTATTGGGAGGCCGGGGTGCGGCATATCGTCGCTTTGCGCGGCGACGTGCCGGGCGGCGAACCCTATCGCGCGCATCCCGACGGTTATGCCAATGCGATCGAACTGGTGGCGGGGCTGAAAGCCGTCGCGCCGTTCGATATTTCGGTCGCCGCCTATCCCGAGGTGCATCCCGACGCATCATGCGCCGAGGCCGACCTCGACAATCTGAAGCGCAAGCTCGATGCGGGCGCGACGCGCGCGATCACGCAATTTTTCTTTTCGCCCGAGGCGTTTTTGCGGTTCCGCGATGCTGCCGCGGCGGCGGGGATCGATGCGCCGATCATTCCCGGAATCCTGCCGGTATCGAACGTGTCGCAGACGCGGCGCATGGCCGACATGTGCGGCACGGCGATCCCTTCGTGGATGATATCCCTGTTCGACGGGCTCGACGATCACCCTGCCGCGCGCCAGCTCGTCGCGGCGACGATCGCCGCCGAAATGTGCCGCCGGCTCTATGCGGGCGGGGTCCGCGATTTCCATTTCTACACGCTCAACCGCGCCGAACTCAGCTATGCCATCTGCCACCTGCTGGGGCTGCGTCCGCAGGCGGCGCCCGCGACGGAGAAAGCCGCATGACCGCCCGTGAAGCCCTGCTGGCCGCCGCGAAGGAGCGCATCCTGATCACCGACGGCGCGTTCGGCACCGAGATCCAGAACTGGAAATTGTCCGAGGCCGATTATGCCGGCACGCTCGGGCTCAGCCATGACCAGAAGGGCAATAACGACATCCTCGCGCTGACCGCTCCGCACGTGCCCGAGAGCATTCACCGCGCCTATTTCGAGGCGGGGGCGGACATTGCCGAGACGAACACCTTCAGCGCCAACCGCATCAGCCAGGCCGATTATGGCGCAGAACATCTGGTGCGCGAGATCAATGTCGAGAGTGCGCGGCTGGCGCGCCGCATCGCCGACGAATTCCAGGCGAAGGATGGCCGCCCGCGCTTCGTTGCCGGCGCGATCGGCCCGACCAACAAGACGCTGTCGCTGTCGCCCGACGTCAACGATCCCGGCTTTCGCGAGATCGACTTCGACCATCTGAAAGAGGTCTACCGCGAACAGATCGACGCGCTGGTCGAGGGCGGGGCGGATTTCATCCTGATCGAGACGATCTTCGACACGCTCAATGCCAAGGCCGGGATCATGGCGGCGATCGAGGCGGGCGAGGCGTTGGGCCGCGACCTGCCGATCATGTTGTCGATGACGCTGACCGACCTGTCGGGCCGCAACCTGTCGGGGCACACGGTCGAGGCCTTCTGGCACGCCGTGCGCCATGCGCGGCCGCTGACGATCGGGCTCAACTGCTCCTTCGGCGCGACGCAGCTCCGCCCGCATGTGAAGACGCTCAGCGAAATCGCCGACACGCTGATCATGGTCTATCCCAATGCGGGGCTGCCCAACGAGCTTGGCGAATATGACGAGCTGCCCGACACCACGGCCGGGCTGGTCGGCGAATGGGCCGATCATGGACAGGTCAATATCCTCGGCGGCTGCTGCGGTTCGACCCCGGCGCATATTGCCGCGATCGCCAAGGCGGTCGAAGGGCTGCCGGCGCGCGTACTGCCCGAGGTGCCGGTGCGGACAAGGCTGGCGGGGCTGGAACCCTTCACGATGGCGGCATAACCAATTCACCCCTCCCCTTCAGGGGAGGGGCAGCGAGACTTGGCAGCTTGCTGCCTGGTCGCAGCGGGGTGGGCATCGAAGTCTGCGCTACCTCGCGAACCCCACCCCAACCCCTCCCCTGAAGGGGAGGGGCTTGAAAGATCGAGATGACCGACACGCCCGCCGCCTCCTCCAGCTTCGTCAACATCGGCGAACGCACCAACGTCACGGGTTCCGCGGCGTTCAAGAAGCTGATCCTCGCCGACGATTATACCGCGGCGGTGGAGGTCGCGCGTCAGCAGGTCGAAAATGGCGCGCAGGTCATCGACGTCAACAT
>JAFAED010000513.1 GCA_023424275.1 Pseudomonadota bacterium
GCCAGATGCGGCAGCGCCAGCGGCTTGCCCAGCCCCGCGCCCGCGCGCTGCTGCAACCGCAGCAGCGGGGCATCGGCGCTGACCAGCGCTCCCGCCCGGTCGATCCGGCCGCGGATGATGCGTTCGCTCATCGCTCGCCCTGCCTCGGCGGCGAAGGATCGGCATGATCCGCCCCGCTCCCGTCGGCAACGGCGCGCGCCGGCAACATCGCGAGCGATGCCTCGAGCGGCGCCAGCGCCGTACGATCGAGGCGGAGCGGCGCCAGCAGCGACGGCAAGGCCGCGCTTTCCGCGGTCAACAGCGCCAGCGCCATATCGTCATAGGCCCGGCGATGCGCCGCCGCGGCGAGTGCGATCAGGACCGGCCAGTTGTGCCGCGCGATGGCGTTCGCCGCGACATCGGTCGCCCCCGCCCCCAATATCGCATAATAGTCGGCGCCCGCGCGCGCGATGCCGGCCTCCCCGGCCTGTCGTTCGATCGCCACACGCACAGCGTCGCCAAGCCGTTCGGCACGCGACTGGTCGGCGCTCACTTCGGCCAGCCGCCATGCCGCAATGTCGAGCAGCAACGCGCGAAAAATATCTGCATCGAGGTCGGCGACGGCCAGCGCCGGATTGCCCAGCGCGTCGAAACGACGGCGCTCGGCGATCTGGAATGCCAGATAGGCGCGATCGACGTCCGACAACGGCTCGCCCACCGCCGGGGCATCGGCCACCGCATCGTCCGACGCGGCCAGGATCGGCAGAACGCTTCGCTGCACCGATTGCTCGCGCCAGCGATGCTCTTCGGCGCGCGTGAAACAAATGCCCGCGAGCCGGTCGGCACCCGGCAATCCGCCGCGCAGCCATTCGCTCCACAGGCCATCGGGGTTGATACCGCCGTCCAGCCGCACGGCGACATCGGCTACCAGCCGGCGGGCGATGCCCAGCGACAGCGCGCGCTGCTCCTCGGTCAGCCGACCCGCAGCGGGTGCCGACAGATAATTCGCCAGCTCGCGCAGGCGCGCCGACAGCGTCGACGACGGCGGATCGATGCCGGGCGAGGAGAAGGATTCACTCATGCATCCTCGCGGATAGCAGCATGTCGTTAATAGGCGTTAAACCTTGAAGGCGATTGTTTTACGGCGCTTCCGGCCTGCGCGCGAGGCGCAGCCAGAGCAACATCTGCAACAGGGCGAGCAGCGGCAGGATCGCGAACATCAGGGGCGCAAAGCCGAACAGCAATGCGGGCGCGAGCATGATCCACGCCTGATCGGCGTCGGGAAGCAACCAGTGGAACCGCCGGCGCTCGCCCGAATCCTCGTACAGCCACCGCGCCAGCAGGATCGCCGCAGCAAGGCAGGGCGCCAGCGCCGCCTCCGAAAAAGGCGGCATGCGGTGCCCCGGCCCTGCCAGCGACAATAGCCAGGGAAAGATCGCCAGCAGCACCCAGGCAAAGCTGCGGATAATATCGCGCGTGCGGTCCTGTGCGGCACTTTCGGCGCGAAACGCCGACAGGAAACGCATCGCGGCAAGGCCGAACCCGCCGAGGATCGCGACAAGCGCGCCCGCGGCGGCAAGGCCGCTCGCGGCCAGCAGTGCGACGATTACCCACAGCAACGCGGCAACATAAGGCAGGTAGCGCGCCGTGGTCGGCGATTTGACGAGCAGCGGCCCGGCAAGCCTTATCACGGGCATCATGATCGCCGACCGCCCCAGCCCCATGCCGCCATATTCGACCTGTTGCAGGCTCGATTGCTCGATCAGCGCGGCGGTCGGGCGGTCGGTGACGATCGCGATCTCGCCCTGTTCGAACAGCGCCGGCTCGCAATAGAGGCGGCGCGCACCCGACTGGACCGCAAGGCGCAGCAGCGTCAGCATCATGTCCCACTCGCCCGGCATCGCAGCGAGTTCGGCCACCATCGCATCCGAAATACAGGCCAGCCCGCCCCAGCGCCGTGTCGCGTCGATCCGTTCGAACCCCTGAGTCAATGGCGTGTCGCCGGTGACGAGGATTGCGGGCGAGCCGGGCTTGGCGATCGCTGCATAATGCGTCCCGCCCGCGCGCAGGCCATCGGCGACCAGGATGATGCGGTCGTCGCCCCCCACCAGCCCCATCAGGTCGGCCGCGGCACGCACCGGTGTCACCTTCACGCCCCTGCGGCGGATGCGGTCGCAGGTTGCGAGCAGTTCGGCCGGGACCGCACCCACCGCAACGGCGACATGCGTCACCCCGACGTCGGCAAGGCGCGCCGCCTGCCGCTCGATCAGCGTCTCGCCCGCAACCGTGACGAGTGCACGCAGGCCGCCGTCGGGCAGCACTTCGCTCGCGCCGATCAGCGCGATCAGGGTCATCGGCAACGGCCAGACGAAAAAGCGGTCATCACCCGACCTTTAGGCGCGACGAACCGATTGGCAAGCCGCTTGTATCGCACCATGACGCCACGCGCGGGACCGCCTTTCGCGTACAAATATGCACCCGGTTTCCGCCCGGTTTCCGCACCCAAAAAATCATGTCGAAAATGACCGAATCGCTGGCTTTTGAACAGGCCATCGGCTAGTCTCGCAACTCCTCCCGAAAGAACGAAAAAAGGCCGGGTTTTGACCGAAGAAAATACGCCTATGCAGCCGTCCGAGGATGGCGTTTCGCCGATCAACATCGTCGACGAAATGAAGACCAGCTATCTCGATTACGCGATGAGCGTGATCGTCAGCCGTGCGCTGCCCGACGTGCGCGACGGGCTAAAGCCGGTGCACCGCCGCATCCTTTATGCGGCGCAGGAAGGCGGCTTCGTCCCCGGCCGGCCGTACAAGAAGTCGGCGAAGATCGTCGGCGACGTCATGGGCAACTATCACCCGCACGGCGACAGCGCGATCTATGACGCGCTCGCGCGCATGACGCAGGACTGGTCGCTGCGTGTCCCGCTGATCGACGGTCAGGGCAATTTCGGCTCGATGGACCCCGATCCGCCGGCCTCGATGCGTTATACCGAAGCGCGCCTTGCCAAGACCGCGATGGTGCTGCTGAACGATCTCGACAAGGACACGGTCGACTTCCAGCCCAACTATGACGCCAGCCGCGACGAGCCCACCGTGCTCCCGGCGCGCTTCCCCAACCTGCTCGTCAACGGCGCGGGCGGCATCGCGGTCGGCATGGCGACCAACATCCCGCCGCACAATCTGGGCGAAGTGATCGACGCGACGCTTGCGATGATCGACCGCCAGCTTGCCGGCGGCGCCGACATCACGCTCGAAGAGCTGATGGCGATCGTCCCCGGCCCCGATTTCCCGACCGGCGCGATGATGCTCGGCCAGGGCGGTGCGCGCAATGCCTATGCGACCGGGCGCGGCTCGATCATGATGCGCTCGACGCACATCATCGAAGAAGGCAGGAACGATCGCCAGTCGATTGTTTTGACGTCGATTCCTTTCCAGGTCGGCAAATCGGGCCTTGTCGAAAAGATCGCCGAAGCCGCGCGCGACAAGCGTATCGAGGGCGTCGCCGATATCCGCGACGAATCGAACCGCGAAGGCGTCCGCGTCGTCATCGAATTGAAGCGCGATGCGACGGCGGAGGTCGTGCTCAACCAGCTCTGGCGCCACACTCCGGCGCAGTCGAGCTTCCCCGCGAACATGCTCGCGATCCGTGGTGGCCGCCCCGAAATGCTTGGCCTGAAGGACATTCTTTCGGCCTTCATCACCTTCCGCGAAGAGGTGATCACCCGCCGCTGCAAGTTCGAACTCGCGAAGGCGCGCGACCGTGCGCATATCTTGCTCGGTCTCGTCGTTGCCGTCTCGAACCTCGACGAAGTCGTCCGCATCATCCGCGGATCGAACTCGCCCGCCGCCGCCCGCGAAGCCCTGCTCGCGCGCGAATGGCCGATCGGCGAGATCGCGCCCTATATCCGCCTCGTCGAAGCGATCGAGGGCGAGATGGAGGAAAGCGCCACCTATCGCCTGTCCGAAGTGCAGGTGAAGGCGATCCTCGACCTCCGCCTCCACCGCCTCACCGCGCTTGGCCGCGATGAAATCGGCAAAGAACTCGGTGAGTTGGCGACCGAGATTGAGGAACTGCTTTCGATCCTCGCCGACCGCGTCAAACTCTATGGCGTGATGCGCGGGGAACTCGTCGCGGTGCGCGACGAATTTGCGACGCCGCGCAAGACGCTCGTCGCCCCCGCCGCCGACGGCATCGACGACGAGGATCTGATCGAGCGCGAGGAGATGGTCGTCACCGTCACCCTCGACGGCTATATCAAGCGCACCCCGCTCGAAACCTTCCGCGCCCAGCGTCGCGGCGGCAAGGGCCGCGCCGGCATGGCGACGAAGGACGAGGATGTCGTCACCAACCTGTTCGTCACCTCGACGCACACGCCGGTGCTCTTCTTCTCGACCGCGGGGAAGGTCTACCGGATGAAAGTGTGGCGCCTGCCCGAGGGCGGGCCCGCGACGCGCGGCCGCCCGATGATCAACCTCCTCCCGCTCGCGCAGGGCGAGACGATCTCGACCGTGCTCCCGCTGCCCGAGGACGAAGGTGAATGGGGTAAGCTCCACGTCATGTTCGCAACCGCGAAGGGCAATGTGCGTCGTAACAGCATGGACGCCTTCACCAACGTGCCCTCGAACGGCAAGATCGCCATGAAGTTCGAGGGCGAGGACGAGGATGATCGCCTGATCGGCGTCGCGCTGCTCGACGAAAGCGACGATGTGCTGCTCGCCACCCGCCAGGGCAAGGCGATCCGCTTCGCCGGCGACGATGTCCGCGAATTCCAGAGCCGCAATTCGACCGGCGTGCGGGGGATGAGGCTTGCCGACGGCGACGAGGTCATCTCGCTCTCGATCCTGCACAAGGTCGGCACGACCAGCGAGGAACGCGAGGCCTATCTGCGCGCTGCGCCGTGGAAGGACAATGAGAACGAACCGACGCTCGCCGCCGACCGCATGGAAGAACTCGCCGCCCGCGAAGAGTTCATCCTGACTGTCTGCGCCAACGGCTATGGCAAGCTGTCGTCGGCCTATGAATATCGCCGCACGGGCCGCGGCGGCCAGGGGATCACCAACATCGACAACATCGCCCGCAACGGGCTGGTCGTCGCCAGCTTCCCCGCGACCAAGGTGCATCAGTTGATGCTCGTCACCGACCAGGCGAAGCTCATTCGCATGGGCCTCGACACGATGCGCGTCATCGGCCGCGGCAGCGCGGGCGTGCGGCTGTTCGACGTCGCAAAGGACGAACATGTCGTCTCGGCGGCGCTGATCGAGGAAAGCGACGAGGAAGAGGTTGACGGCGATACGGCCGAGGCAGCGACCGAAACCCCGGTGACAGAGACCCCGTCGGAATGACCACCCCGACAGCCTTCAAGGTGCTGACCGCGCAGCAATGGGCCGATTTCGAGCGCGAACGCGTGTTCCGCGGCGCGCCGGTGGATATCGCCGACGGCTATATCCACCTGTCGACCGCAGCGCAGCTCGAGACGACGATCGCCAAATATTTTACGGGGCAGAGCGGGCTGATGATCGCCGAGGTGGACCTGTCCTGCCTTGGCGACAAGGTGCGCTGGGAACCCGCGCGCGGCGGCGACCTCTTCCCGCACATCTACGCCGAGTTGCCGATCCATGCAGTCGTTAGCCTGCAACGGCGGGATTGAGCTATTGCGCGCCGTCGCGCGAAGAAATGTTCAGATACCAGAATAACGCGACCTCTTCCGATATCTCCGGCCCCAGTTCGCGGTACAAAAAACGGTCATATCCACCGAGGATAAAACCATATTTCTCGTAAAAGCGGCACGCGGCAACATTGGTCGATTGCGTTTCGAGCCGGATCGTTCCCAAGTCAGATTTCCGCGCCCATCCGACCGCCTGGTCCATCAGTGCCGATGCGAGCCCGCGACGGCGAAACGGTCGCGCGACGGCAAAATCGTCGACCACCGCGCAACCGTTCCAATGCCGGGTAACGGTGATATATCCGGCAACCGCCCCATCATTTTCCCGTGCAACGAACAATATCTCGTCGACCCCGTCATGCGACCAGAACAGGCCATCATCGAGGTCATAGCTTTTCCGCCGGAACGGGGACGGTTCGATACGCAAAGGCAGGCTGCCGAAAGGCTCGACGACTATCGCGTCGATATCGAACGAAAAATCGATATCTCTTACCGACTCTGGAAGCGCATCGGCGCGCAGTATCTCCATGCCGCCCCCGATCAGCGGCGCCGCGCCTTCCACGCGCGCACCGCCGCCATCGTCTTTTCGACATGCGCCTGCGGCTTGCTGTCGGTATAGCTGAGCAGGATCGTCCCGTTCGGCGCGATGACATAGGATGTCCGGTTCGACAGCGTCGTGTTGTTCGGTCCCTGCATGATGCTTTCATATTTCGCGGCGATCTTGGCGCCCGGATCGGCGGCCACCGCAAATTTGTCGCGGCATTCCGATTTGGAGAATTCCTCGACGCGGTGGATGTTGCCGGCGGTCACGCCGACGACGCGCGCGCCGAGCTTGTTGAAATCGTCGCTCGCCTCGGCGAACAGATGGGCTTCGACCGTGCAGCCTGCGGTAAAGGCGGCAGGGAAGAAATAGAGCACGACCGGCCCCTTCTTCAGCGTCTGTTTCAGCGACAGGACAAAGGGCTTGCCGCCCTGCGCCGCGTTCAGCGTGAAGTCGGGCGCCTTGGCCCCTTGCTTGAGCGCCGCGATGCCCTGCAC
>JAFAED010000101.1 GCA_023424275.1 Pseudomonadota bacterium
GTCCACCGTCGCCGCCGATCGCGCCGACCGCCATGATCGTCGCCTGCGCGGCATCCTTCAGGCTCTCGCCCTTCCACGCGACGCGGTCGCACACCTGCCGTGCGGCGCTTTCGCGGATGAAATATTCACCCGATCCGGTCGCCGACACCGCGCATTGACCGTTTTTGGCATAGGTGCCCGCGCCGATGATCGGCGAATCGCCGATGCGGCCCCAGCGCTTGCCGGTCATCCCGCCGGTCGACGTCGCGGCCGCCAGATTGCCGTCGGTATCGAGTGCGACTGCGCCCACGGTGCCGAAGAGGTGCGTCGGATCGATCGCAGAGACCTGCTTCTCGCGCCAGTGCAGCAGGCCTTGCCAGCGTTCCTCGGTCCGGAACCAGCTCGGGTCGACCTGTTCCAGCCCGCGCTCGACCGAAAAACGGTCGGCGCCGTCGCGTGCCAGCATCACATGCGGGCTCTTGTCCATCACCGTGCGTGCGAGGTCGATCGGATGGCGTGTGCGCGTCACCCCCGCGACCGCGCCTGCTTTAAGCGTCTTGCCGTCCATGATTGCGGCATCGAGTTCATTCTTGCCCTCGGCGGTAAACACCGCGCCGCGCCCGGCGTTGAACAGCGGGTTATCCTCGAGCACACGCACCGCCGCCGCGACGGCGTCGAGAGCGGCGCCGCCCTTGTCGAGCACCGCGCTGCCGGTTCGCAGCGCCTCGTCCAGTCCGGCGCGGTACGCCTTCTCCTTTTCGGGCGAGAGCGTCGTCCGTTCGATGACCCCGGCACCACCATGGATCGCGAGCGACCAGCGCGGAACTTCGACGATCTCACCGGCGCATGCGGCATAGTTGCGCACGAAGACCGGCGCATCGACCCGTCCGGATGGCAGATGCACGACCGATCCCGGGCCGACGCCCGTCACCTTGACCCTTGGCGCGTCGAGCGGCCCGCGCTGGGCCGGGCCGCGCAGGCCCGCTCCGTCGACGACCCATGCATAGCCGTCGGGTTCGGTCGCGTAGATGCGGCCAGTGCCGTCGGGCTCGACCGCGAGTGCCGCGCTCTCGTCGACGCCGAGGCCGAACATTGCTGGCTGGTCGGCGGGGCGTCCGACCTGCGCCTTCGCGACGAAAGCGAACAGGCGGCCAAGCCGCTCGCGTTCCTTGAAATGCGTGTCGGTTACGATGCCCTTTAGCAGGGCGAAATGCAGGAAATCGCCCTCGATCGTGTTCGCGGGGCCAAAGGGGTCGGCGAGCGCCTCGGGGCTGCGGATACTGCCGTCGTCCATCGCGCCATAAAGCTTCTCGCCCTGGATCGCGAGGCCGGCGCTCGTCCCCGCGAGCGGCTTGCCCGCCGCGACATGCGCGTTCAGTATGTCGCCGACGGGCGTGCCGCGCCAATAGCGGACGTACCGCGCCTGATCGCCGCCCGCGATGAAGATGCCGTCGGCCTTCTTCAGCCGGTCGAGGATTTTCCTGTTCGTCGCCTGCGACCGTGCATGGAAGACGAAGATTTCGGTCGACTGGATGCCGCCGATGTCGTGGAAAAATTCCTGCCCGATTTCCTTGCCGTAGGATGCGCTGATCACGACGATATGGCCGCCTCCGGCTTTGCCGAAGAACCATTTCATCGCATCCACATTGCGGTCGCCGCCGCCCATCAGCAGCAATCCGCCCGATACGGGTCCCGGCGTCGGCGTGTTCAATTTGCCGAAGACATAATGTTCGTAGGGCTTTTCCTTGGCTTCTTTTGCAGCGGCGGAGGCGAATGACATCCCCGCCACGGCAAGCAGCAACCAAAATCCCCGCACCATCGAACGCAACATCCGGCTGACCTCCGCCTCGTCTCTCAATGGCAGGATGTTACATAATGAGGGGACGAAAAGACAATATGATTTCCGATTATGTCATAGTGATTGAAATTATCGACGGTTTCTGGTGGGTATACGAAATGATGAGGGATGGGTGCGCGGGGTCTGATTCGCGTGCGATTCAAAACAGGGGCTAAAAGGATGACGAATTTCGGGAAGCGGTCTTTTCGGATTTTCCTGGGGATCACCGCTTGCGTGCCCGCGCTGGCATCGCCTGCGTTTGCGCAGGATAGCGGCGCAGAGCAGGAAATCATCGTTACGGGGTCGCGCATCCCGACGATCCGCGATGAAGGGCCGTCGCCCGTCACGACGATCGATTCCGATGCGATCCGCGCCAACGGCTATACCAGCGTTCCCGAACTGCTGGCCGCGATGACGCAGAACAGCGGCGAGACGCAAAGCCCGCAGTCGGGCAGCAGCGCCGATTTCACGCCCGGCGCGCAACAGGTCGACCTGCGCGGTCTGGGCCCCAACCACACGCTCGTGCTGATCAACGGCCGCCGCATCGCCGATTTTCCGCTGCCCTATATCGGGCGCAGCAACTTCACCGACATTTCGAACATCCCCGTCAGCCTGATCGACAAGGTCGAGATACTGAGCGGCGCTGCCTCGGCGATTTACGGGTCGGACGCGATCGCGGGCGTCGTGAACTTCAAGATGAAGGAAAAGCTCGACGGCATCACGCTCGACTATCGTCATGGGCGGACCGAGCATGGCGGGGGAATGTCGCACCGTTTCACGGCGACCGGGGGCTGGTCGACCGACCGCTTCAGCATCGCGGGCGGCGTCGAATATCTCGACCAGCGTCCGCTCTGGGCGTATCAGCGCAGCATCCAGGACAGCACCGACGACCAGCCGGGCGGCGGCGATCCGCGGCGTACCTTCCTGCGCCGTAACATGGACGACGAAGTCTATATCGATCCCGGCGCCGATACCTGCGCTGCGCTTTCGCACCTCAACGGCGGGTCGATCATTTATGCCTCGCGCCCGAACTGGGGCTATTATGACGACGAGCTCGAAGATTATGGGCCGGGCTTTTATTGCGGCAGCAAGACCTCGATCGGCTACGGCACGATCGTTTCGGGCCGCAAGGGCTTCAACAGCTTCGGCACCATGTCGTACGAACTGTCGGACAATGCCAAGCTGTTCACCGACTTCCAGTTCGGGATCAGCAAGGTTCGCCTGATGTACGACGTCACGAGCTGGAGCTACGAGGGCTCGTCGAGCAGCTCGAACAACAGCTTCTACAATATCAATCCCGCCGTCGATTCGCTCGACGAATGGACGCGCCAGTTCACGCCCGAGGAGACGGGCGGGCTGGAGATGCAGCGCAGCAAGCAGACGACCTACAGCATCACGCCCGGCATTCGCGGCAATTTCGGCAACGCCTGGAATTATGAGCTGTCGTTCAACTACAGCCGCTACAAGTCGATCGTGCGCTGGCCGCAGATCATCGCGAGCAAGGCGAACGCGCTATATCTTGGTGAGCAACAGGGTACGTTGGAGGACGGAACGCCGATTTTCGATGCCGATCCCGAGCGTTTCTACACGCCGCTGACGCGCGCCGAATATGACAGCATTTCGGCAGACACCGTCTACAAGCCCGTCAGCTGGACGAGCAACCTGCAAGCGACGATCAGCAATGGCGAACTGTTCCAGCTGCCTGCTGGGCCGGTCGGTTTCGCGGCGGTCGCCGAATATGGCAAGCAGGGCTATAACCTCCATCCCGACCCGCTCGCGCTCACCGACTATTATTACAGCTGGAAGGATAGCGACGGCAAGGGCAAGCGCAGCCACGCCGCGCTGGGCGGCGAGCTTCGCGTCCCCGTGCTCGATTTCGTAACGCTGACCGGGGCGGGGCGCTATGACACCTTTGGCTTCGCCGGCCGCGATGTCGGCAAATTCACCTATAACGGTGGGATCGAGGTTCGCCCGATGAACAGCCTGCTGTTCCGCGCCGCCTATGGCACCGCGTTCCGCGCGCCCGATCTCCATTATGTGTTCACCGGTCCCGGCAATGTCGAACGCAGCGTCATCGACTATTATGCATGCCGCCAGGACGATCCTGCCGCAGGCTTTAGCGATTGCGACGATTACGACACCGGCATCGTCGCCGAGCGCACCGGCAACCGCGACTTGAAGGCCGAAACCGGAAAATCGCTGACGGCTGGATTCGTCTTCTCGCCCTCGCACCGGCTCAGCCTGTCGGTCGACTATTTCCGCGTTACGCTCGACAATCAGGTCGACGATCTCAGCGTCGATACGCTCGCGCGCGACGAAGCCGATTGCCGCCCCGACGGCAATGGCGATACGGCGCTCGACCCGAACTCGCCGACTTGCCTCGATGCGCTCGCCCGCATCCGGCGTTTCACCGGCGGACCGTCGGCGGGCGATATCGAAGCGATTTCGGTGAACCCGATCAACATTGCACGCGAACGGACGAGCGGGATCGACGTCGCCTTCCGCGGCACGCTGCCGACCAGTTTCGGCGACTTCACCCTGTCACTCGCGCATAGCCATGTGTTCAAGCACAGTTTCCAGCAATATCCGGGCGATCCGATCGAGAATAAGCTGGCGGCCGACAGCGGCTATTATCTGCCGCGCGACAAATCGAACGGCAGCATCACCTGGGCTTCGGGCGGCGCACAGTTCACCTTCTCGGGTACGCGCCTCGGCAAGCTGCCCAATTATGACGAGGACGCCTTCATCAAGGCGAGCTATCTGTTCAACGCGACGCTGCAATATGACTTCACCGATCATATGCGCGGATCGCTGACGGTACGGAACGTCTTCGACACGAACCCGGTGAAGGACCCGACCTGGACCGGCTACCCCTATTACAACGCCAGCTGGTTCGACAGCGTCGGGCGCAGCGTGTTCATGCAGCTGACCTACAAGCTGGGCGGCGGCGCGCTCTGATCCAAAGGCAAGGCGCTGACGGCCCCAGACGGGGGTGTCAGCGCCGGTCGCCGGGTCGGTGCCGAACGTTTCGGGTTCCGATCCGGGGGACGCCGCTATACCGGCTTCCGCGATGGGCTATCGGTCCGTCCCGGGGGCCAGCGTGTGCGAGTTCCCGGCGTAAGCCAGGTGCCGCCTATTTTGCCGCGGTATCGGCAGCCGGGCGCTTCCACCCTTTCTTGTACTTCTCGAACCACGCCAAAATCGCCGAGGCCTTCGCCGCCGATTGCGACGGGCGCGCGGCGATGCCGCCGTGGCTCGCGCCGGGGATCTTGATCAGCGCGGTCGGCACGCCGCGCAGGCGTAACGCGGTATAATAT
>JAFAED010000236.1 GCA_023424275.1 Pseudomonadota bacterium
GTCTGGAACACGTCGAGCGCCGCGCCCGCGACATGGCCGCTTTCGAGTGCGTCCTTGAGCGCCGCCTCGTCGATCAGCCCGCCGCGCGCGCAGTTGATGATCCGCACGCCCTTCTTGGCCTTGGCGATATTTTCCTTCGACAGGATGTTGCGCGTCTGGTCGGTGAGCGGCGTGTGCAGCGTGATGAAATCGGCCTTGGCGAGCAGGGTGTCGAGATCGGCCTTTTCGACGCCGAGTTCGATCGCGCGCTCGGGGGTCAAGAAGGGGTCGAAGGCGACGACCTTCATGCGGAGGCCCAGCGCGCGTTCGGCGACGATGCTGCCGATATTGCCGCAGCCGATCAGGCCGAGCGTTTTCGAGGTGAGCTCGACCCCCATGAAGTCGTTCTTCGGCCATTTGCCCGCCTGCGTTCCCGCATTGGCTTCGGGGATCTGGCGCGCGAGCGCGAACATCATCGCGATCGCATGCTCGGCGGTGGTGATGCTGTTGCCGAACGGCGTGTTCATCACGATGACGCCCTTTTTCGACGCTTCGGGAATGTCGACATTGTCGACACCGATCCCGGCGCGGCCGACGACCTTCAGGTTCGTCGCGGCGGCGAGCACGTCGGCGGTGACCTTGGTGGCCGAACGGATCGCGAGGCCGTCATAATCGCCGATCATCGCGATCAGCTCGTCCTTGGTCTTGCCGGTGATGACATCGACCTCGATGCCGCGTTCCTTGAAGATCGCGGCGGCTTTGGGGTCCATCTTGTCGCTGATGAGGACTTTGGGTGCGGTCATGATATTGAACCTTCCGTATGCTCCCGCGAAGGCGGGAGCCCAGCTCCCGATGCTTGCGGAATGAAATGGCAGGAGATGGGTCCCCGCCTTCGCGGGGACACAGAGAAATCAGGTAAGCGAGGCGTAGGCCCAGTCGAGCCACGGGCCGAGTGCTTCGATATCGGCGGTGTCGACGGTCGCGCCGCACCAGATGCGAAGGCCCGGCGGGGCATCGCGATAACCCGCGATGTCATAGGCCGCGCCTTCGGCTTCGAGCAGCCCGGCGAACTTCTTGATGAAGGCTTCGTCGGCGCCGGCGACCGACAGGCAGACCGAAGTCTTCGAGCGGCTGGCGGGATCGGCGGCGAGGTGGCTCAGCCAGTCGCGGTCGGCGACGATCTTGTCGAGCGCTGCGGCGTTCGCGTCGCTGCGCGCCTTCAGGCCGTCGAGGCCGCCGAGCGACTTCGCCCATTCGAGCGCGAAGATCGCATCCTCGACCGCGAGCATCGACGGGGTGTTGATCGTCTCGCCCTTGAACACGCCCTCGGCGAGCGCGCCCTTCGACACGAGACGGAACACCTTTGGCAGCGGCCAGGCGGGGGTGTAATTTTCGAGGCGTTCGACCGCGCGCGGGCCGAGGATCAAAACGCCATGGCCGCCTTCGCCGCCGAGCACTTTCTGCCAGCTGAAGGTCGCGACGTCGATCTTGTCCCACGGCAGGTCGTAGGCGAACACCGCCGAAGTGGCGTCGGCGAAGCTAAGGCCTTCGCGGTCGTCGGCGATCCAGTCGCCGTTCGGAACGCGGACGCCGCTGGTGGTGCCGTTCCAGGTGAAAAGGACATCGTTCGACCAGTCGACCTGCGCAAGGTCGGGAAGCTGGCCGTAATCGGCGCGGATGACGGTCGGGTCGAGCTTGAGCTGCTTCGCGGCATCGGTGACCCAGCCTTCGCCGAAGCTCTCCCAAGCGAGCGTCGTGACGGGGCGCTGCCCAAGCATCGTCCACATCGCCATTTCGAAGGCGCCGGTGTCGCTGCCCGGAACGATGCCGATGCGGTGCGTGTCGGGAAGCTGCAGCATCTCGCGCATCAGGTCGATGCAGAGGGCGAGGCGCGTCTTGCCGATCTTCGCGCGATGCGAACGACCGAGCGATTCGGTGTTCAGTTTTTCGGGGGACCAGACCGGCGGCTTGGCGCACGGACCGGAGGAAAAATAGGGGCGCGTCGGGCGCACCTGTGGCGTCGTCACTTCACTCATTTAGTCTCTCCTTGCAGAGAGCTCGCGCGGCGTTGGGACCGCGTGGCCCGGCGCCGCGTTTAGGGTGCGCGCGCGGGCTGTCAAACAAATTGCACGGGACGCGCGAAATTTTCGACGAGTGGAGCAAAAGGTATACAGCTTGTTAACCATTTCGTCGGTAATTTGACGGCCATGCCGATCCCGATGTTCCTGAAGCCCCGGATCCTGATCGCGAGTTGCGCGGCACTGGCGCTATCCGCCTGTTTCGGGGCGCCCGAGGCGATGAAGAACAGCGGCGGCAAGCGCCCGACCGCGAGTAAGCCGAGCCGTCCGCAGGCCGTTGGCACCCCGTCGTTCACCAGCGCCGAAGCGCAGCAATGCGCGTTCGACCTGAAACAGGCGGGCGTGCGTTTCACGCCGCTGGCGAACCAGAATCATGGCGGCGGCTGTACCTCGATCGATTCGGTGAAGCTGCTCGATGTCGGCACGCCGGTGTCGGGGCTGGGCGCGATGACCTGTCCGCTGGCAAAGAATTTCGCGGCATGGGCGCAATATGCGGTGAAGCCCGCGGCGCGGAAATATTTCGGGCAGGAGGTGGTGAAGATCGAGACCTTCGGCACCTATAGCTGCCGCAACATCTATGGCGGTCGTTCGGGGCGCCTGTCGCAGCACGCCTATTCGAACGCGATCGACGTGTCGGGCTTCGTCCTCGCCGACGGGAGGCGCATCATGCTCGACGGCGGGTGGAAGGGCGACAAGTCGTCACAGGATTTCCTCCGTGCGCTGCACAAGTCGGGCTGCCGCCGCTTCGGTACCGTCCTCGGCCCGGATTACAACGCGGCGCATTATAATCATTTCCACTTCGATATGAGCGGCAACGGCTATTGCCGCTAAGCTTGGCAAAGTCGGCTGAACCGGCTAGCCGTCCGCCAATGGCAGAAGACAAACAACCCCATCGCTCGCGCTTCCACAAAGCCAAGGACGACGCGCATTTCGCCAAACAGGCGGTATCGACCCCGCAGACGCAAAGCCCGGCCTATCGGCTGGCGTTCCAGGACACCGAATTCCTGCTGCGTGAAGATCTGCGCCCGGTGCGCTTCCAGCTCGAGCTGCTCAAACCCGAACTGATGCTCGACGAGGCAAAGATCGAGTCGATGCTCGTCATCTATGGCTCGGCGCGCATTCCTTCGCCCGATAATGCGCAGGCGGTACTCGACGCGGCGCGGACGCCCGAGGAACAGCGGATCGCCGAGCGGCTCGCCGCCAAGGCTAAATATTATGACGAGGCGCGCAAGCTGGCGCGGATCGCGAGCCAGGTGCCGCCCGACAAAAACGGCTGCCGCAATTTCGTCGTCTGTTCGGGCGGCGGGCCGTCGATCATGGAGGCCGCGAATCGCGGCGCCGACGACGAGGGCAAGGAATCGGTCGGGCTCAACATCGTGCTGCCGCACGAACAGGCACCGAACCGCTATGTGACCCCCGACCTCAGCTTCCAGTTCCACTATTTCGCACTCAGGAAGATGCACTTCCTGCTCCGCGCGCGCGCGGTCTGCGTGTTCCCGGGCGGGTTCGGGACGTTCGACGAGACGTTCGAACTGCTCACGCTGATCCAGAC
>JAFAED010000247.1 GCA_023424275.1 Pseudomonadota bacterium
CTTCCAGCGGTCTTCGGCAGCGTGCGGCAAATCAACCTTGATGGAAAGACTGTTGTTCCGGGCTACATCGATTCCCATACCCACACGCACAATCAATATGCGCAGGATCTCGCGCTGCTTCCCGAGCATAAATGGGGCTATTATGCGACGCTCGCTGCCGGTGTCACGACAATATTCGATCCCTCTGCCGACGATCAGGCGGTGTTCGCGCAAGCAGAACTCGTCGATTCCGGCGCGATGGTTGGGCCGCGGATATTCTCGACGGGAAGGATCGTCGGCGGCGACAATTTCTATGCTGGCGACCGCTACCTTTACCGAGACATATCCAACATCGAACAGGCGCGGCAAATATTGCGCGACCGGCTCGACATTGGCGCCATCTACGCCAAATCCTATCTGTTGAATCGGCCCGCGCGGATGCGGCTCAACGAAGCCGCGCGCGAACTTGGTATCGCGGTCGCGCTCGAGGGGCGTGTCGAGGAAGCTATCGAGAATTATCGAATGGACCGCGAAGCCAATACGACGATCGAACATGATCCCGACGTCGCACAGCGGTCCGACTGGATTGCGCTATTAGGGCAATCTAAAGCAAAGATCACTCTGACAGCCTATTCCTTCAATTTCGATCCTGTCGAGCGCCTCGGCAACGGCCGAGTACCGGCAGATATTTCGGGATCCAAGCGTTTCGCGCGCTTTTCGTCGCCCCAAGAGCGTGAGAGTGAAGACTTCACGCTTTCGCGCGCGCGAGCCGGTCCGACCAGTGCCCTGCTTGTCGAGCAATTTGATTCGATCCTGCGTCTGCATCGCGCCGGAGCCGAACTCACCTATGGCGCCCATAGCCAATCGAGCCATCCTCTTCATTTCCAACTATGGCAGCTTGCGGCAGGCGGCTTCTCGAACGAAGAGGTTCTTCAGATCGCCACAATCAACGGCGCCAAAAAGCTTGGCATCGACCGTGACCTTGGATCGATCGAGGCGGGCAAGATCGCCGATCTCGTGGTCCTGAACGGCGACCCGCTTTCCGACATTTTTGCAACGCGCGACATTGCCTATGTCATGAAAGGCGGCCGAGTTTACGATGGCCCGACGCTCAAGGAAATATTCCCGCGGGTCGGCGAGTGCCGTTACTTCCACGGCTTCGACAAGAGCAGCGATCCGCTGTGCGCGCGCGCCGAGACCGAATGGAGCAAACTAACCCGTTAGGGGAGGGCCGTCGGTCCTGACACGCGTATCGTAAGGCTGAGCGTCGCGCCCACCGATCTGCATACGATCGTTCCGGATCGCGAATGCCGCTTGGCCCGCGCCGTTTGCCGTGCGGTCGCTGCCCCGGGGATAGCCATTGAAAGGTATGGAATGTCGTCACTTTTTCTCCGAGGAAACGCCACAACATGCGCCGCCTTCCTCGCGTCGGGATTGGTGCTCGCTCCGGCTGCTGCCGCGCAAGCGGGGCAGACTCAATCGGGCGAAATAGTTGCTCCGCCGGAAGCCGAAATCGTTGTGACCGCCCCTGTCGACCTGTGGGGAAAGGCACTGGAGCCGCCGGTCTCGACCATCGGCGCGGCCGGGATCGAACGCATGGCTGCCGATACGATCGATGATTTGCTTGGAAGGCTCCCGGCTGCTGCCGGATCGGATCAACCCGTCGTGCTCGTCAATGGCGCGCGGGCCGATGGTATCGGGATAGGAAGCTACCCGCCCGAAGCGATCGAACGCATCGAGGTGATGTCGCCCCAAGTCGCGGCGCAATATGGCTATGAGCCCGGCCGCAAACTCCTCAATATCGTCTTGAAGCGCCGATTCGACCGGGCGATCGTGCTCGCGAATGCGCGCAGCGCGACGCAGGGCGGCGGCGGCGAATATGGCGCCTCGGTCGATCATATACGTCTCACCGGCAAGGCAAGGCGGCGTGTCCGGCTTGAGTTTGCCTTGGGGGACCGGTTGCTCGAAGTTGATCGCACCATTCCTGTACGGTCGCCGGCATACAGCCTTGACGGGCTGATCCGCTCGGCGATCCCGGGCAATGAAATCGACCCCGCGCTCACTAGTCTGGCGGGCTTTTCCGTCACTCGCGCGCATCTTCGCGGCGGCGCCGGGACGCCGCTGACGCTCAGCGATTTTGTCCCTGTTACAGACGGGCCCGTGCAGCTCGACGACAGCGCTTACCGGACAATATTGCCTTCCACCCGGTCGGCTATTCTCACGACCGAGCTCACTGCTCCGATGGGAAACTTTAATTCATCGCTGAAGCTTCAAGCGGGCTATCGAAGGTCCACGCGACTGCTCGGCCTGTCGACCGCAAGCCTGCTCATCCCTGCGTCCAATCCCTTCTCGCCCTTCGCGCGCGATATCATCCTCGATCGCGCTTGGGATGGCAGCGGCGCGCTCGCAGGGCGCGAACGACACCTCGGCGCATCGGCTGTCGCTGCGCTCATCGGCGGAGCGGGCGGATGGCAGCTCGGAATCTCGACAAGCTACCGCGTCGGCTTTTCGCGCTCGCATATCGATCTCGGGCCCGACCTTGGCGAAACCGATGCCGCGATCACGGCTGGCGCGGTCGATCTTTTTGCGCTTGGGGCGCCTACGATTCTTGCCGACGGCCGAAACACGACCGTCCAGACGGCACAGATCAGTGCAAATGCCTCGCGAAAGCTGATGACATTACCGGCAGGTCCGGTGAACCTCGCCCTGACAGGCGAGGCTATCGCGACACGATCGGACATGTCCCCGTCCGGCGATAAGCCAGGACGCATCGCCGGCCGGGCAAGCGTGACGGGAAGCACGGCGTTCACCCTGCCGCTCAATAGTTCGTCCCAAGGACTATTTCGGGCGCTGGGGCGGGTTGCCCTACAGTTGACCGCTGGCGGTGGTGCGGCCCGCGATGAGCGCGCCCGCGTCCAGCTCGGCTATGGACTCCATTGGGAGCCGCACACTTTGATCCAGCTGAACCTCTCGGAGCAGGTCGCGACCACGCCTCCAATGACCGACGTGCTGACAGAGCCGCTCGTCGAGACACCGAATGTTCGCAGTTTCGATTTCGTCGCTGGCGAGCGCGTCGATGTCGTGCGCATCACGGGGGGTAACCCCGGACTCCGCAATGCCACCGAGAAATCCCTGAACCTAGGCGCGTCGCTCACTCTCCCATCGCTCGGCGGACTGACGATTGGCACAAAGTTCCGCCGCGACAAAATCCGCAACGCGATCGGTCAATTGCCCGCGCCCACGGCTGCAGTCGAGCGGGCCTTTCCAGATCGTTTTTTGAGGAATGACGGCGGCACGCTGGTTCGCATCGACGCGCGCCCGATCAATATTGCGCATGCGCTGACCAAGAGTCTGGAGACCAGTCTGACCTGGGTCAGCGGTGCGAGTGGCGACGACGAGGAGGAGGAGCTGGCGAACGACGTCGGCGCCTCCGATATGCAACTAGGGATGACGCTCCATTTTTACCACAGGTGGAACATGGCCGACCGGGTGGTGCTTCGCGAGGGGCTGCCGCTGCTCGACCGATTGGCCGGAGATGGCGGCATGAGCGCAGCCCGCCACAATGTGAGCCTGATGACTGACTTTACTTTCGGCAAGATGGCGGGGGTGCAGGTCACAACCCGCAAGGCATCTGGCACTGTCGCGAGAAGCGAAAGCACCGAGGAAGCCCCTGGATCCCGGATCGATTTTTCCGGCAAGGCCGAAGTCGATTTGAGACTTTACACCAATTTCGGCGCATTCGAAAAAGCGAAGTGGGCGAAGAACCTGCGGCTCGTGCTTGATGTCGCCAACCTCTTCGATAGTCGCGTGTCTGCTACAGACCAGAATGGCAATGTCCCCTTCGGCTTCACCCGCGACGAGCTCGACCCGCTCGGCCAGACGGTAAGACTTACGCTACGCAAGATGCTGTGAGGCGTGGTGCCGGTCATCCAGCCGCTATCGAACTGTCGTGCAGAGGCGACATCCCACCAATAGGGGCCGATCCGGGCGGTAAGGCCGTATGGCTGGCCGCCTTTCAATTCTTGTCGATGTCCGATCATTCACATTCGATGCGAGCCCATGAAAATGTCCGGACATCCAGCGCATCTGCGCCGGGACATCATAAGCCGCCGGCGTCACGACGATGTTTGATCGGCCGCGCCGGGCGACAGCGACCGCTGCCGTTTATCGACGCGGATTGCACGTCGGTCGATGATAGTGGGACGAGGGGTGCGTAATTGCGCGCTCCGCACGTCTACTTCCCGACAATCCATTTTCGGGGACGAGGAATTTATGACATCGACGAAGCGTTTCGCGGCCGTGCTGCTTGCCACGGCTGCCCTTGTTGCAACGCCGGCCTATGCGACGCCCACGGCGAAGGGTGGGCCGGTTGCGGCTACCGCCGACCCGCTCGCTGGGCTCGCGATTGACGTGCCGGCAAAGAAATTCGTGCTGAAGAATGGCCTCACGCTCATCGTGCATGAGGACAGGTCGGCGCCGCTTGTGGCAGTGAACATCTGGTATCATGTCGGGTCGAAGAATGAACCCGCTGGCAAGTCAGGCTTCGCGCATCTCTTTGAGCATCTCGTGTTCAACGGCTCGGAGCATTTCAACGACGACTTCTTCAAGGCGACCCAGAAACTCGGCGCGTCCGATCAGAACGGGACCACGTCGGAAGATCGCACCAACTATTTCCAGACGGTGCCCAAGGCGGCGCTCGACAGCATGCTCTGGCTCGAGAGCGACCGCATGGGACATCTCCTCGGCGCGATCGACCAGGCGAAGCTCGACGAGCAGCGCGCGGTGGTGAAGAACGAGAAGCGCCGCGGCGAGACCAATCCCTATTCGAAGGCGCAGGATCTCATCATCCGCGGCACGACGCCGGCCGACCATCCCTATGGCCATAGCGTCATCGGTTCGATGGAGGATCTCGACAACGCCTCGCTCGACGACGTGAAGCAATGGTTCCGTGACTATTATGGCCCGTCGAACGCGGTGATCGTGCTCGCGGGCGACATCACGCCCGAGGAAGCCTTGGCGAAGGTCGAGAAATATTTCGGGGACATCAATCCGGGCAGCCCCGTGTCGCAGCCGAAAAGCTGGGTGGTGAAGAAGAGCGGGACGGTGCGCGAAACCGCCTATGTCCGCGCGGGGCAACCGGTCTTCATTCGGGTGTGGAACACGCCCGACTATGCCGATCCCGACACCGATTATCTCCAGCTCCTCGCGCAGAGCTTGGCCGGCAGCCGAACGAGCCCGCTCGTCAAACGGCTGGTCATCGACGAGCAGATCGCGACCGGTGCCGACGCGAGCGTGAACAACCGCGAGATCGGCGGCCAGTTCACGATCAGCGTCACGGCAAAGCCCGGCGTCGATCTCGTGCGCGTCGAGAAGATCGTCGACGAGGAAGTGCGCAAGGCGATCGCCAAGGGGCCGAACCCCGCCGAGATGGCCAAGGCGCGGACGCAGAATGTCGCGGGCATGGTGCGCGGGCTCGAGGCGATCGGCGGTTTCGGCGGCAAGGCCAATCTTCTCGCCGAAAGCGAAACCTACCTGGGGTCGCCCGATGCCTGGAAGGAGGCATGGGCACGCTACCGCGCCGCGACGCCCGCCGATCTGCAGGGCGCGGCGAAGCGTTGGCTCTCGGACGGCGACTATGTGCTTCACATGCTGCCGTTCGGCCAGCTTGCAGCGGCGGGTGAGGGAGTGGATCGCAGCAAGATGCCCGAGCCCGGTGCCGCCGTGCCGGCGGTGTTTCCGGCGGTCGAGCGCGCCGAGCTTTCGAACGGGCTGAAGCTGGTCGTTGCTCGGCGGGCCGGGGTACCGGTCGTCAATATGTCGCTACTCGTGAACACCGGCATGGCGGCCGACTGGAAAAATGAAACCTCGGGCGTCGGCGCGTTCGCGGCGGGGTTGATGGACGAGGGCACGAAATCGCGAACCGGCGACCAGCTTTCCGATGCGCTCGGCGCCCTGGGAG
>JAFAED010000338.1 GCA_023424275.1 Pseudomonadota bacterium
CTCCCACTCTTCGCATGGGGTTATCAGCGCGACGTTGCGGGCTGGTATGCCTTGCTCGACCGGCTCGAGGGCGAAGGACTGCCCGTGGTCAATCCGGTGCCCGTGCTGCGCTGGAACAGCGACAAGGCCTATCTGGCCGAACTCGGCGCCAAGGGCGTTGCGGTCGTGCCGACGGTCGAGGTCGATGCGCTCGACGATGCGAGCCTGACCGAGGCGATGTCCGAGCTTGCGACCGACGAGATCGTGATCAAGCCGGCCATTTCGGGCGGCGCCGACGGGACGCATCGCATTCTTCCGGGCGCGCCGATTCCGGCCGATGCGCTGGGCCAGCGGCGGCTCGTCCAGCCAATGATGCCGGGCATATTGACCGAGGGCGAATATTCGCTGTTCTTCTTTGGCGGCAAGTTCAGCCACGCGATCGTCAAGCGGCCCGCGTCGGGTGATTTTCGCGTGCAGGAGCAATTTGGCGGGCGCGAGACGGCGTGCGAGGTGAGCGACGCGGCGCAGGCGCTCGCGGCGGCTGCCCTGGTCGCAGCCCCGGCACCGCCGGTCTACGCGCGCGTCGATATGGTCGGCGATGCGCTCGGCACGCTGCACATCATGGAACTCGAACTGATCGAACCGTCGCTGTTCCTGCATCATGCGCCCGACAAGGGCGCGGCGTTCGGATCGGCGGTCTACGGCGCAATCTGAACGGACCGGCCGCGCCACAGCCATTGCCGGATCGCCGAGGTCAGGTTCGGCGGATCGTCGGCTTCCATCCGTTCGACATCGATCCGCGCGACGAGCGCGTTGACGGGAAGCGCCTGCCGCGCGGCTTCGGCTTCGAGTGCGTCCCAGAACATCGGTTCGAGGCTGATCGAGGTCGGATGGCCTGCGATCGTGACCGAGCGTTTGACCGGGGGATGGAGCGGCGGCGTGCTCAAGGTCGTGCGCGCCATCGCTGGAGGATCAGCACGGCGGCGACGAGTTCGATCGCGCCGACAAGGAAGCCGAGGTTGAGGGGCAAGGCGATGCCGAACAGCCCAACCCCCGCGACGAGCAGGATCGCAGCGCCGAGCACCCAATAAGCGATCTCGCCATACATCGTCCGGAAGAGGAAATAGCGTGCGCCGACGATCGCCGCGAAGGTGGGGATCGCGAGATCGGACGCGCGGACGAGCAGCACCCATGCGATCAGCACCCCGACGAACAGCGGGATGGTTGCCTCGATCGCGAGCGTCTCGAGCGGCTTGCCGGTGGTCGCCTTCGGCGCCTTGAACGCCATGCGTTCGATGAGGACGCCGAGCGGATGGATCGCCATGCCGCCGACGAACAGCGCGGCGAAGGCGGCCATGGTGCCGTGGAACTTCCAAACCGCTCCGGCGATCAGCCAGACGAGGCCCGAAACGAGCACGCCGGGTGCGCCGCCGGCATAGGCGCGGGCGAGGTCTTGCTGGGCGCTGGAGAGCGAAGTGTTGGTCATGTGACGGGTGTAGCGACTTGATTCGCGGCAGCAAGACCGCGGCCGTGCCGTCGTGCTCGTTCGAAGTCGAGGTACGATTTATTTGGGGTGGCGGGGCATTTCCGGGTTCCGTAAACCGGCTGGCCGATCCGGCGCAAATGCAGACAGGCTCATGACAGGACTTCAGGCGCTCACCGAAAAAGAGAAAGAGACGTTGCGCCTGCTGGCGGGTGGGCATGACGCAAAATCGATGGCGCGGCATCTGGGGCTGTCGGTTCATACGATCAACGAACGGCTGCGCGATGCGCGGCGCAAGATGTCGGCATCGAGCAGCCGCGAGGCGGCGCGGCAACTGCGCGAGGCCGAAGGCCGGACCCCCGAATATTTGGGGGACAAGGCTTTGGGGGAAGCCACGGCCACCCCCGGCATGGAAGAGGTGACGGCACCCGCCGGGACGCGCCGCATGTCGCGCCGCGCCGGCTGGATTGCCGGAGGTTTGTTCATGTCGTTCAGTCTTGCCTTGCTCGCTTTCGCTTCGATGTCCGGGAGCGCCGATACGCCCGCCGCGAGCCCTTCCACTGTTCCCGCCGAAAGCGCTGCGGCTGCGGCCGCGCGCGGATGGCTCGCGCTGGTCGAGAAGGGCGAGTGGAATGCGAGCTGGGAGGCGACAGGGCAGTCGTTCAAGGCGCTCAATACGGTCGAGACCTGGCGCCGGGTGGCGAGCGAGGTGCAGGGGCCGCTTGGGGCGGTGAAATCGCGCACTCTGGTCAGTGAGGAATATGTGCCCGCGCCGCCCTATGGCTATCAGATGGTCAAGTTCCGCACCGATTATGCGAACAAGGCGGGAGCGATCGAAACGCTGTCGCTGGTACGCGAGGGCGGCGAATGGCGCGTCGTCGGGGTGACGGTGGAATAGGGAAAGGGTGGTGCGGTGGGCGACGGCAAAGCCGCCGCCCCTCGTCAGACGGGTTCGGCGATCCTTGAGGGGATCGCCGCCCCGCTGGCCGTGCCGATGGCTGCCGCTTTGCGGCACCGGCGCCTAACGCGTCGTTCGCTGCGCGAACGCCTTGTTACGCGCCTGCCATCGTCAGTACATATGCTGGCCGCCATTGATGCTCATCGTCGACCCGGTGACGAAACCCGCATCCTCGCTGCACAAAAATGCGACGCCGCGCGCGATCTCGTCGGCCTGGCCGAGGCGGCCGACCGGGATTTTCGCGACGATCTTTTCGAGCACGGGCGCGGGGACGGCGGCGACCATGTCGGTGTCGATATAGCCCGGCGCGATCGCGTTGACGGTGACGCCCTTCTTCGCGCCTTCCTGCGCCAGCGCCTTGGTAAAGCCGTGGATGCCCGATTTGGCGGCGGCATAATTGACCTGGCCGTACTGGCCCGCCTGCCCGTTGATCGATCCGATGTTGACGATGCGGCCCCAGCCGCGCTCGACCATGCCGCCAAAGGTCGCCTTCGCCATGTTGAAGCAGCCGCCGAGGTTGACGCGCATCACATCGTCCCAATCGTCATAGCTCATGCGGGCGAGCGTGCCGTCGCGGGTGATGCCAGCATTATTGACGACAATGTCGATGGGGCCGAATTCCTCGGCGATGCGCGCGCAGCTGTCGAGGCACGCCTGATGATCGCCCACGTCCCACTTGATTGCGGCGATGCCGGTGCGATCGGTGAATTCACGCGCCTTGTCGTCATTGCCGCCATAGTTGGCAACGACGGTGACGCCCTGTTCCTTCAGCTTCAGCGAAATCACTTCCCCGATGCCGCGGCTGCCGCCGGTGACGATTGCGATTCGTGCCATAAATCAAGCTCTCCCACAGAGTTAGGGCACCAGATTAGGCTGCACGGCTAACCGCTGCAAGTTGACCGGAACGTCAATCGCAAAGCTATTCAGGGATCGCTGGAGGGGCGGGTCGATCCGGCTTTCGTATCTCTGCGCGCAGCGTCGAAAAGTCGCCGGTCGCAAGGTCGGCAGCGTCGATCGTGACGACCAGATTGCCGCCGTCGCCGAAGTTGCGGCTCATCAGGCCGCTCGTCGGCAGTTCGATCAGCACGATGTCGCGCTCGGCGGCCCGATCAGGCACGGATCGCGACGGCGCGCCGCCCATCGTCGCCATCTCGCGCGCCGCTAGGTCGCGCCAGCGGGGTTCGTAAAAGGCGCGCGCCGGGGCGGATAGGTTGTCGGGGCTGGCGCACCAGGCATGTTTTGCGCGGTCGAACAGGATGGTCTGATAATCATGGACCCACAGATCCGCATCTGGGCGATGCGTCGTCAACGGCAGGGTGATCGTCTCGACCCGTTCAAGGCCGGTGTCGGGGTCGACGGATGCGATCGCTTTTGCCCAACGGATCGCATGCAGCGCCGCCATGACAGCGGTTGCGTCGCCAGGGGAGAAAGGCTGGCGTGCGGCGGTGTCGTGGAC
>JAFAED010000415.1 GCA_023424275.1 Pseudomonadota bacterium
CGCGTGTCCAGTGCCGGACCGCACCGTGCGCGGCCTATCTGCTCGGCGCCGACCGCATGGTCGTGGCGAGCAGTAACAGCATCGTCTTGTTCGCACGCGATGCGAAGACTGGTGACTGGGCGGAAGATCATGAAGGGTTTCGCGGTGCCGCGACGACAGACGGTTTAGCGATCGACGAGGTCGAAAAGGCGGTCATCGAGGTGCGGCCGGTCACCAGGCGGCAGGTCTTCGTGAACGGCAAGCCCGTGGGTGAGGATTTTGAATAAATTTGATCCTCCCTGTCGCGAAGCGATGGGGAGGTGGCAGCGCGAAGCGCTGACGGAGGGGCAAATAGCGCGATATCGCGGCCCCTCCACCATCCGCTTCGCGGACGGTCCCCCTCCCCACGGCTTCGCCGCAGGGAGGATCAGGGTGGTTGATGCGATCCGATGGGGATGCTAGCGGCGCGGCTTCGTTAAAGTTAGGGCGATCATGGCAATCGATCAGGCAACAGTAAGGAAAATCGCGTCGCTGGCGCGCATCGCGATCAGCGATGCCGAAGCCGCCGCGATGGAAGGCGAACTCAACGGCATCTTGGGCTGGGTCGAACAACTCGGCGAGGTCGATGTGACCGGGGTCGAGCCGATGACCGCGGTGATCCCGAACATACTGCGGCTGCGCGACGATGTCGTCGATGCCGACCCGCTGACCGGCGGCAACCGCCGTGACGACATTCTCGCCAATGCGCCTGCGCCGCAGCACGGGTTCTTTGGTGTTCCCAAGGTGATCGAATGATGCGCCTTGCTCTTTTTCCGTTCGCCCTGAGCTTGTCGAAGGGCCGTTCTCCTCTTCACCGTTCAATAAGAAAGAACGGTGCTTCGACAAGCTCAGCACGAGCGGGTTTGGGAAATGACTGATCTTACGAATCTAACGGTAGCGCAGATCCGCGACGGGCACCGCGCGGGCGATTTCAGCGCCGTCGAGGTTGCCGAGGCGTTCAACGCCAATGTCGCGGGCGCGAAGGCGCTCAACGCGTTCATCGTCGAGACCCCCGACCATGCGATCGCGGCGGCGAAGCAGGCCGATGCCGACCGGTCGGCGGGTACACTGAAGCCGCTGTCGGGCGTGCCGATCGGGATGAAGGATCTGTTCGCGACGAACGGCGTCCAGACGACCGCCGCGAGCCATATGCTCGAAGGCTTCGTGCCGCGCTATGAATCGACCGTTTCGCAGAAATTGTGGGACGCGGGTTGCGGCATGCTCGGCAAGCTCAACCTCGACCAGTTCGCGATGGGCTCGTCGAACGAGACGAGCTATTTCGGCAATGTGATCTCGCCCTGGAAGCGCAAGGATGGCGGCAATGCCGCGCTTGCGCCGGGCGGATCGTCGGGCGGTTCGTCGTCGGCGATCGCGGCGCGGCTGTGCCCTGCGGCGACGGGGACCGATACCGGCGGCTCGATCCGCCAGCCCGCGGCCTTCACGGGCATTTCGGGAATCAAGCCGACCTATGGCCGCTGCTCGCGCTGGGGCATCGTGGCGTTCGCCAGCTCGCTCGATCAGGCGGGGCCGATGGCGCGCGATGTCAAGGATTGCGCGATCATGCTGGAGAATATGGCGGGCTTCGATCCGAAGGACGCAACGAGCCTGAACATGGCCGTGCCCAATTGGGAGACGGCTTTGTCGAGCGATCTCAAGGGCAAGACGGTCGGAATTCCCAAGGAGTATCGGCTTGAGGGCATCGATCCCGACATCGACGCGATGTGGGATGCGGGCATCGCGATGCTGAAGGATGCGGGGGCCGAGGTTGTCGAGATCAGCCTGCCGCACACCAAATATGCGCTGCCGGCCTATTATATCATCGCGCCCGCCGAGGCGTCGTCGAACCTCGCGCGCTATGACGGTGTGCGTTACGGTTTGCGCGACCTGCCCGAAAAGGCGGGGCTGCAGGACATGTACGCCGCGACGCGCGCCGACGGCTTCGGGCCCGAGGTCAAGCGCCGCATCATGATCGGCACCTATGTGCTGTCGGCGGGCTTCTACGACGCCTATTACACGCAGGCGCAGAAGGTGCGGACGCTGATCGCGCGCGATTTCGAACAGGCGTTCGGGGTGTGCGACGTGATCCTCGCGCCGACCGCGCCGTCGGCGGCGTTCGGGTTGGGCGAAAAGATGGCCGATCCGCTGGCGATGTATCTCAACGACGTGTTCGCGGTGCCCGCGAGCCTCGCGGGGCTGCCCGCGATGTCGGTCCCCGCGGCGCTGAACCGCGAAGGGCTGCCGCTGGGCTTGCAGATCATCGGCAAGGCATTCGACGAGCAGGGCGTGCTCAACGCCGGTCTGGCAATTGAAGAGCGGGCGGGCTTCAACGCGCGCGCCGAGAAGTGGTGGTAAGATGAGCGACTATCGCATCAAGGGCGAAACCGGCGAGTGGGAGGTCGTGATCGGCCTTGAGGTCCATGCGCAGGTCACCTCCAACGCCAAGCTGTTTTCGGGCGCCGCGACGGCGTTCGGGGCCGAGCCCAATACGCAGGTGTCGCTGGTCGACGCCGC
>JAFAED010000477.1 GCA_023424275.1 Pseudomonadota bacterium
ATCGAGGCGATAGGCCTCGGCAAAGGACTTGCGGGCGGTTGCATAAAGCGCGCTATTCTTCTCTTCCTCCGCGCGCGTCATGAACAGGCCGCCCATCAGGATATGCGCGTCTTCGGACTCCGGATCGAGCGCGAGCGCGCGCTTCAGCGCCGTGTCGGCCTTCGCAAATTCCTGTGCGTCGGAATAAGCTTCGCCGGCCATCAACTGCACCGCCAGATTGTCCGGATATTTTGTATCCATTCCGTTGACCTCGTCCGCCACGGCGCGCGCCTGACGCTCCGACACCCCCCGCTCGCTGAGGATATGCGCCGAAATCACGGCCTCTTCGCCCGGCGTGAGGCGACGGATATCGACCTTGGGCGCGACATAGTTCGTCGGCCGGACGTCGAGCGTCGGGAACGGCCCGCCCTTATATTTGCGCAATTCGCCCTGCAGCTTGTCGAGGTCGCCGAACACGCGCTGCGCTGCGGTCAGGCTGTCTTCGCCGGCGTTGAGCGCCTTCAGATATTGCGCGAGCTGCCCCTGCCGTTCCTTGTTGAAGTTCAGGTAATGGGCGATCATCCAGCCGAAGGAATAGGATTGGAAATATTCCTGTCCGTCGAGCCGCTTGTTGTGATCGAAGAGGCGCGTCAGCCGGATGCCCGGCAGTTCGAACAGGTCGTCGCCGCGATGCTGCGGGACGTTGCCGACCCGGAAGGCGCCATTGTCGAGCAGTTCGAGCGTGCCGTAAAGTTCGGCAAAACCTTCGACATACCAGTGCGGATAGGCGGTGCTGAATTTCTGCAGCATGAAATGATGGACATATTCATGGAAAAGCACGCCTTCGGCCGTCAGCGCGGTTTTCTGCCGCAATTCCCGCTGGCGCAGGTCGCGGCTGAACCGGTTGGTGTCGCTTTCGTTGGCCGGAACGAACGAGACGGCGGCCCCGGCGCGCGGGATATAAAAGCCTGCGACCCCGGCGCTGCCGGCAAGGCGGCCGATATCGTCGGTGTCGCCGAAGCGATAGACGCGGACCTTGTTCGACCGGCCGATCTCGGGTCCTGGAATCGGAAGCCCCTGCATATAGCGCAGCGCATTGTCGAAGCGTTCGAGCCGCGATGCAAAGCGCTCGACATCTTCCTTGCTGCTTTCGGACGTGATGATGAAATGACTTGTCTCGGCTTCCCACCATTCGGCGTGGGCGGTGCTGCTCAAGGCAAGGAGCGCAGCGACAAGGCCGCCGCGCAACGCGGTTTTCAGAAATGCGATCATTTGTTTTCCCCGGTAAATTTTCGCAATGGCGACTATACCGACCGCAGCCGATGCATCAACTGGTTGCGCATGTTCCTAATTTTCGCCGTCATCCCCCCAGCGCACCCGACAAGGAGAAGACAGAATGACCGATAAAATTGCCGCCTTTCGCGCGCTGCACATCCCCGGCGATCCACTGATCCTTGTCAACATCTGGGACGCGGGCAGCGCGAAAGCGGTCGCGACAGCGGGTGCGAAGGCGATTGCGACGGGCAGCTTCGGGGTCGCAGGGGCGCAGGGACGCGCGGATGGCGAGGACTTTCCGCTCGATGATGTGTTCGCCAATCTCGACCGCATCCTGTCGGTCACCGACCTGCCGGTCACCATCGACATGGAATCGGGTTATGGCGCCGATGCGGCGGCGGTCGGCGTTTCGGTCGCACGGGCGCGGCAGGCGGGCGCCGCAGGGATCAACATGGAAGACCGGCCGCCGGGTGTCGCCGAGCTGCTGCCTGTCGCCGAAGCCGTTGCCCGCTATCATGCGGCGACGGACACCGGCATCTTCGTCAATGCGCGCTGTGACATGTTTCGCGGGGCCGACGCGGCGAAGGACGGCGATGCGCTGGTCGCGGCGACGCTCGAACGCGCGCGCGCCTATGCCGACGCCGGGGTGGGGTCGCTGTTCGTGCCCTTCCTGCTCGACCCGAAATGCATCGGCGCGATCTGCGAGGCTTCGCCGCTGCCGGTCAATATCCTGCGCGGCAAGGGAGGCCCGACGCACGGTGAACTTGCCGCGCTCGGCGTCGCGCGAATCAGTCACGGTCATCAGCCCTGGGCCGCGGCGATGGCCTGGCTGGCGGCGCAGGCCGGACAGGTGCTGGGTGGTACCGAACCCGATTATTGACGGGGCCTATTCGGCCGCGTCGGGTGTCCGCCTGCCCTCGCGCTGGTCGCGCAGTCGCAGCAATTGTTCGAGGAACGGCCGTGCCTGTGCCCCCATATGCGGGTCGAACGCGATCGACTGGGCGAGCCGGATCGCCGAGGTGAGCCGTCCCCGGTTGGCGAGCGCGAAGGCATGGGCGACGCGGATCTCGATATTTTCGGGGGCCAGGCGGAACGCCTGTTCGAGCCCGTCGATCGCGATGTCGGGCGGCACCTTGCCCTGATCGACGAAGCTTTGGAAATAGACGTATAGCGGCAGCGGATCGTCGGGATCGGTCCGGTTCGCAAGGGCGATAGGCTCGCGCGCCTTTTGCCAGTCGGCATCGTCATAATCGCCCTTTTCCTCGAGCTCGTGCGTCAGCAATTCGCCGAGCAGGACATTGGCGCGGACATGATCGGGGTCGATGGCGATCGCACGGTCGAGCGCGCTGCGCACCGTGGCGAGGTTGCGGCTTTCCTTGTCGAGCGCCCATTCGGAGGCCGCATATTCGAACCAGACCGCCGCGTCGCCCGCATGGGCCGAGGTCAGGGTCCGAAGGCCGTCGCGGGCGGCGCGGGCATCGTCCGCCGAGCGGGCGTTCAGCCGCGCGAGCCGCAGCGGGATTGCGGCATCCTCGCCGGGGGGCAGTGCGGTCACGGCGATCCGGGTGGGAACGGGGATCGCGTCGCGCGTCATGCGATAGCTGAGCGGACGCCGAAGATAGGCGGCGAGATCCTTGTCGAGTTGGTCGAGGTCGCCGAACACCTGGCGCGCCGCCTGTTCGGCGTCGATGCCTGCATTGATCGCACGGGCATAGGCGACGAGTTGCCCGTCGCGCGGCGTATCGTGGAACAGCATATGCGTCAAAAGCCAGGCGCGCCCGTAATAGACATCGACCTGGCCGACGGTCTTCAGCGATTGGGGGTCGGTCGCGAGAAGCGTCTTGACCGGGATCTGCGGCAATTCGACAAGGCCATATTGCCGGCCATAGGCGGGCTTGCCGATCAGCGCCTTGCCATTCTTGTCGAAATCGATTGTCGAATAATATTCGGCGAACCCCTCGATAATCCACGCTGGATAGGCGCCGGTGCGATAGCGCTTCATGAAATGATGCGCATATTCGTGGAACAGCGTTTCCTGCGACGCCGAGGTGCCGCGCGAGCGCCCGCCATTTTCCCGGTGCGACACGGCGAAGCTGCCGTCGCGATCGGTCCGGTAGAAGCCGACGTAGGACGAGGTCCGCGAGCCGGTGTAAAGCTTTGCGACCTCGCTGGTCGAATTAAGCAGATAGATGGGCAGGCGGTTGGCTTCGCCCTGTTCCTTGACCTCGAGCAGCAGACGCAGCGCGACGTCGAACCGCTGAAGCGTTGCCGCGAATTCGCGCAGCGATTTTTCGCTACCTTCGCTGTAGATGATGAAGCTGTCGGTTTCCGCGCGTGTCCAGCGCGCATCGGCCACAGTTGCGACAAGTGCCGCAGCCATTGCGGCCGCCGCTGCCCAAATCCTGATCATGAAAGCTCCCCCGGCTTTATTGTTTCCATGCTGGCAGCACGGCGCCGAGGTGTAAAGTCCTGCTTGTCAGACAAAGCTATAGGGATCGATATCGATCGCAAGGCGGGCTTTGGTGGGCCAGTCGATGCTGCCGACCCACTCGCGGATCGTGCCTTGCAGGTCGAAACTGCGCGGCGCGTGGAGCAGCAGGCGGAAACGGTGGCGCCCGCGCAGCATCGCGAGCGGCGCGGGGGCGGGACCATAAACCGCGAGGCCGTCGGCAACCGGCGCCTTGTCGCCCAGCCTTTTGGCAACCCCGCGCGCGACCTCGATATCTTCGGACGAGATGACGAGCGCGGCGAAGCGGCCATAGGGCGGCGCACCGGCAAATTTCCGCGCCGCCGCCTCGGCCGAATAGAAACCGTCGCGGTCGTTCGCGACGAGCGCGGCCATCACCGGCGCTTCGGGAACGCGCGTCTGGATCAGCACTTCGCCGGGTTTCACCCCGCGCCCGGCGCGCCCCGCGACCTGGGCGATCTGCTGGAAGGTGCGTTCGGAGGCGCGGAGGTCGCCGCCGTCGAGGCCGAGGTCGGCATCGACGACCCCGACGAGCGTGAGGTTCGGGAAATGATAGCCCTTGGTGACGAGCTGGGTGCCGATGATGATGTCGACCAGCCCACCCTCGACATTGTCGACGAATTCGGCGGCCTTTGCGGGCGACCACAGCGTGTCGGAGGTGACGATGGCGGTGCGCGCTTCGGGGAAACGCAGCGCGACCTCGTCGGCGACGCGCTCGACCCCGGGGCCGCACGCGACGAGGCTGTCCTCGTCCTCGCATTCGGGGCAGAGCCGCGGCGGCGGCATGACATGGCCGCAATGATGGCAGGCAAGGCGGTGGACGAGCCGGTGCTCGACCATCCACGCGGTGCAATTGGGGCACTGGATGCGGTGCCCGCAGGTGCGGCAGAGCGTCAGCGGCGCGAAGCCGCGGCGGTTGAGGAACAACAGGCTCTGCTCGCCCTTTTGGAGCCGGTCGGCGAGCGCATCGACGAGCGGCGGTGCGAGCCAGCGGCCGCGGTCGGGCGGGTCCTGCCGCATGTCGATCGCGGCAAGGTCGGGCAAGGTCGCGCCGCCGAAGCGCGCGGGAAGCTGGATGTGGCGGTAGCGCCCCGCCTCGACCATCGCGAGGCTTTCGAGCGCGGGGGTCGCGCTGGCGAGGATGACGGGCAGCCCTTCGAAATGCCCGCGCATCACCGCGACGTCGCGCGCGTGATAATGGACGCCATCTTCCTGCTTGAAGCTCGTCTCATGCGCCTCGTCGACGACGATGACGCCGAGCTTGCCATAGGGCAGGAACAGCGCCGAACGCGCGCCGACGACGATCTTCGCCTCGCCCGCCGCGATGCTGTGCCAGGCGCGGCGGCGCTCGGTCGAACGGAGGCCCGAATGCCAGGCGACGGGCTCGCAGCCGAAGCGGGCGGCAAAGCGCGTCAGCATCGGTTCGGTGAGCGCGATTTCGGGGAGGAGGACGAGCGCCTGCTTGCCCGCGTCGATCGCGGCGGCGATCGCCTCCATATAGACTTCGGTCTTGCCCGATCCGGTGACGCCGTCGAGCAGCAACGTGTCGAACTTGGCGGCATCGACCGCCTCGCGAAGCTGCGCCGCGGCGGCGGTCTGTTCGCCCGACAGGTCGGGCGGGGCGAAGGCGGGATCGGGCTGCGGATAGGGTTGGTCGGCCGACACGCTCACCGCTTCGAGCGCGCCGGTCTGGACGAGGCCGCGGATCACCGCCTCGCTGACCTCGGCCATCGCCGCGAGTTCGCGCACGATCCCCTGTCGTTCGCCGATCTTTTCGAGCGCGACGGTGCGTTGCGGCGTCATCCGCTTGGGGACTTCGCCCGTGGCGCGATATTCGACGATCGGGCGCCGTGCGTCGGCAAAGGCCGCGCCGGGCAGCACCATGCGCAGCACCGATCCCGGCGGCGCGAGATAATAGTCGCTAGTCCATTCGACCAGCTTGCGCAGCGGCGCGGAAACCGGCGGCACCGGCACGACCTCGAACAGGTTGCGCAGGCGATTGTCGCCGACGGGTTCGGGCGCGCCGAAGCTGGCATCCTCCCACACCACGCCGCCCATTCGCCGCGGCCCCAGCGGCACCACGACGACACTGCCGAGCGGCGCATCGCTGCCATAAGGCACGCGATAGTCGAGCGGGCCGAGGGCGGCAGTCAAAAGGAGGACGCGGGCGCGGGTCATGGACTGCGCAGGATATAGGGCGGCGCGGAAAATAGGAAAGCGGTGTGGTCGACGATGGCCGCTTTCGACCGATTGCTGCCCCATCCATCATCGTCACCCTCGAACGAGACACGTGGCTCATTCGACCTGATCCGGGGTCCCGCTTGAATCGAGATGCTGGAAAAGCGTCATCCCGGGTCTAGCCCGGGATGACGGAAGGAGAGAAGCGACCG
>JAFAED010000482.1 GCA_023424275.1 Pseudomonadota bacterium
AAATCCTCGCCGAAGCGGGCGGGGCGCTCGTC
Organism: Pseudomonadota bacterium; assembly: GCA_023424275.1. Classification (GTDB taxonomy): domain Bacteria; phylum Pseudomonadota; class Alphaproteobacteria; order Sphingomonadales; family Sphingomonadaceae; genus Sphingopyxis. Next base: position 33 of record JAFAED010000482.1, read on the forward strand.
GCGTGGGAGGCCGACCCCGCCGACCGCGAGCGGCTCGACGCCATTTTTCGCCTCGTCCACACGATCAAGGGCAGCTCGGGTTTTCTCGCGCTGCCGCGCGTCACCGCGTTGTCGCACGCCGCCGAGGATGCGCTCGATCAGGTCCGGCGCGGCAACCGCGTGGCGAATGCCGCGCTCGTCACCGGCGTGCTCGCTATCCTCGACCGGCTGAACGACCTGTGCGGCGCGCTCGGCCGCGACGGCGCCGAACCGGCGGGCGATGACCGCGATGTCATCGCGGCGTTGTCGGAACAGGCCACGTCCGGCGAGGCGCCGTTTGAAGTCGCGGGCGTGCCGCTGCGACGCGACGATGATTTCGGTGCAGAGATGCAGGGCTGGCGCTCGATCCGCGTGCCGTTGCCTTTGCTCGACAGCGTGATGACGGGCGTCACCGACATCGTGCTCGCGCGCAACGAATTCGCCCGGATGCTGCGCGAATCGGGCGCCGACCTGTCGCTGATCGCCTCGTTCGACCGCCTGTCCGATTCCATTGCCGGAATGCGCCAGTCGGTCAGCCAGATGCGGATGCAGCGGATCGACAAGCTGTTCGCGCCGCTGCCGCGCATCGTCCGCGACCTCGCGCGGGATCTCGGCAAGAAGATCGCGTTCCAGACGAGCGGCGGCGAAGTCGAACTCGATCGCGAGATGATGGAGAATATCCGCGATCCGCTGATCCACATCGTCCGCAACGCGATCGACCATGGCGTCGAGCCGCTCGAGGACCGTGTCGCGGCGGGCAAGGATATTACCGCGACGATATCGGTCTCGGCGCGCCAGTCGGGCAACCAGATCGAAATCGAGATCCGCGACGACGGCCGCGGGCTGTCGCCCGACGCGCTGACGGCGAAGGCGATCGCGTCGCGTATCCTGACCGCGACCGAGGCGCGGGCGCTGGGGCCGAAGGACAAGCTCGACCTGATTTTCCGTCCCGGCTTTTCGACGGCCGCGAAGGTGACGTCGGTATCGGGGCGCGGCGTCGGCATGGATATTGTGAAGGCGAATGTCGAGAAGATCGGAGGCATCGTCGAACTGCGCAACGACGAAGGGCGCGGCCTCGCAATCCTACTGCGCGTGCCGATGACGTTGACGATCATTTCGGGGCTGATGGTGCGCGCGGCGGGGCAATATTTTGCAATTCCGCGGGGCGCTGTGCGCGAAATCCTGCTCGAAAGCGGCGATACGGTGCGGATCGATCGCGTCGGCGGCGGCGAACTGGCGACGGTGCGCGGCGATCAATATCCGCTGCTCCGCCTCGAAGCGGTGCTCGGGCGCGAAGCCGACGACAGCGACGATGTCGACGATCGCGCGCTCGTTATCGTCCGGCCGGGGCAGGGGCAAAGCTATGCGCTCAGCGTCGCGGCGATCCACGACCATGAGGAACTGGTGATCAAGCCCGCGGCGCCGATGATCATGGCGACCGGACTTTATGCGGGGACGACGCTGCCCGACAATGGCCGTCCGGTGCTCTTGCTCGACGTGCAGGGCATGCTGGCCGCTGCGGCGATCGATGCGAGCGAGGCCGGACGCAACCACGATCGCGCGGCCGAGGGCGAAGCCGCCGCCGCGGCGGCGCGGAGCGCTGTCCAGTTGCTGATGTTCCGCGATACGAACCGCCGCGTCCGCGGTGTCCACCTGTCGGTGATCGAGCGCGTCGAGGAAGTGCCGGCGACGGCGCTGTTCGAAAGCGCGGGCCGGATCCAGGTGCAGATCGGCGCCGACATTTTCCCCGTCCATGCCGCGACGCTGCCGGGCGGCGCGGGGGAGCAGAAGCTGCTGCGCCTTTACGACGGGCAATCGGTGCTTTGCTATCCGATCGACGAGGTGATCGACATCGTGCGCCTCCCCGATGTGGTCCAGCCGTCCGCAGCACCCGGCCTGGTCGCGGGCGTTGCAATCGTCGGCGGCGATCCGGTCGAACTGATCGACCCCTATTGGCTGATGGAGCAATATGCCGTCCGGCAGTCGGCGTCGCCCGAACGCCAACCGCTCTGCCGCCTTGCGGACGACGAGGATGGCTGGGGCAATAATTTCCTCGCGCCAATCCTGCGCGGCGCCGGTTATCGGGTCGTCTCGGGCGAGGATTCCCCCGAGGAGGCGCACGACGTGCTGCTGTGCCTGACCGAAGGCGGCGAGCTTTGCCGGCAGGCGGACGGCGAAACACCGGTCATCCACCTGCGTTCCTCGATCGCCGCCGCCGGACCGGAGGATGAAAGCGTCTATCGTTACGACAGGCAGGCCCTGCTCGACGCGCTGCGCCGACAGGTCGGGGGAGAGCGGGCATGATGGACAAACTCTATCTGGTCGCGCGCATCGCCGACACGCGCGTCGCCTTGCGCAGCCGCGCGATCAATTCGGTCGTCGCCGTGGGGGCGCCGGTCGAAGTCCCGGGCGCGCCGCCGCATGTCGCCGGCCTGTTCGCGCTGCGCAGCCGGGTCTTCACGCTTATCGATCCGCATGTGGTCGTCGGGCTGCCGGCGGTCCCGGTAACGCCGGGCCAGCGCGTGATCGTCGTCGACGTCGCCGAACATGGTTATGCGCTGCTGGCCGACGAAATCGAGGATGTCTGTTTTATCGAGGCGCCCGAAGCGCGCATCATGGGCCAGCTGCTTCCCGGCTGGGCCCGCGTCGCCGACGCGACGATCGAACATCGAGGCGCGTCGCTGCTCGTCGTCGATCCATCCAATTTCATCACCTTGCCGACCTTAAAGGCCGCATGATTGCTGCCGTATATTAACGGGCTGAATACCCCTTCATCGTAAACAGGCCCAATTCATGGGGGTCGGAGTTAATTTGATGTCGAAATCTTGTCTGGTGGTCGACGACAGTAAAGTCATTCGCAAGGTCGCCCGCCATATCCTTGAAAGCATGTCCTTCGCTGTCGAAGAGGCGGCTGACGGACAGGAGGCGCTGACCTTCTGCCGCGCCAATCGCCCCGACGTCATCCTGCTCGACTG
>JAFAED010000504.1 GCA_023424275.1 Pseudomonadota bacterium
GTGGAAACCCCGCTCATGAACGAGGCCGATATCGTTACCGACATTTCTCGCGTGCCGAACCTTGTCCGGAAACCGCGGCGCAGCCAAGCCGACCGCAGCGCGGCAACCCGCGCCAAGGTGATCGCGGCGGCGCGCGATGTCTTATGCGCGCAGGGCTATTCGGGGGCGACGATGCACGCGATCCGCGACGCCGCGGGCATGAGCCTCGGCGCGATCCAGCACCAGTTCCCAACCAAGGCAAAACTGATGGCCGCCGTCGCGGCCGAATTCTCGGCCTATCGGGTTCGCGTCTATCGCGAAGCCATTCGGCGCGGACGCACGCCGCGGGAGTCGATGGAAAATCTGATCGACGCGAATTTCGAGATGATCAGCCGACCCGAGATGGCGGCGGTTCTCGAAATTCATCTCGCGCGCCGCAATGATCCGGACCTCGACCGCGAGGTGGGGCCCGGCACCCGCCGCTTCGACAGGCGCGTCCGTTTGTGGGCCTACTCCATCCTGCACGCAGCGGGAATTGCCGAAAATGAGAATAATCTGAGCGTGCAGCTGCTCAACAACGCTGTCACCCGCGGGCTGACCGTGGAACACATCCGGAATCCGGATGCTGCGTTCATCGAGCGCGCAGTGCGGATTTGGAAGAATCAAATGCTCGATCTGATTTTCGGTGCGGGAGAATGACTTCGGCGGAATGACCTACGGAAGTCATGCGGTCCATACCCAAGACGATTGGCGGCCGCGTCGTCAATGTGAATTGTCGCGACGTATTGGTCGCAGCCGTTGTTCGCATCTGTTGACTGTTAACGTCCGCAGTCGGTCGCACGCCGCTCATCGGCAAGCAAATTTCCGTGAACGTCTGATTCCTGAGGTCTACGTCCGAAAGCGGCCTGGCCGCTATCGGCCATTGCCAGTTTGACCAGGGTCAATGACGAGCGCCGCGGCGCGTTCCAATCTCACGCCGTTGGAGGAGATTGGACAATGAAAAATATTCTGGTTCAGGCCGGCAATGACGCAGGCATGGCGATGCGGATCGAAAGTGCGCTGACGATAGGTCGCCGATTTGGGTCGCATCTCAGCCTTTTGATCAGTTCGCCCTATCAGCAATTCATTGCCGCCGATCCTTTTGGCGGCATGTATCTGGCGAAAGAGCAATTGGCGCAGGCGCAGCTGGCCGATGCCGAGCTGGAAAAGCGGCTGAGCGCCGAGCTCGCGCGCGAGGATGTGCCGTGGGATGTCGCGGTGGCCGATGGCGATGCCTTGTCGACTATGGCGCTTGCAGCAACGCTGTCCGACCTTGCCATCGTGTCGCTCGGCGCCTCCGATCGCCGCGGCCATTGCGGCCCGACGATCGCTGCCGATCTGGCGCTCACCGTGCCGCTCCCGGTCCTTGCGCTGCCGCCCGAAGCGGCGCCGTTCGATTTCGATGCCCCGGTGATGGTGGCGTGGAACGGCAGCCCGCAGGCGGCCAATGCCTTGCGCGCCGGCGTGTCTTTCATGGGCGATGCCCCGAACGTCATTCTGGTCATGGTCGGCGATGACGAAGGCCGCGTCCCGGCAGAAGACGCGCTTCGCTATATGTCGCGCCACGGCGTGCATGGCGAGCTGCGGCGCGAGCCCAAGGGCGCCCACACCGCCGAGGAGGTGCTCGAACGCCTCGCCGCCGAGATAAGGCCCGGTCTGATCGTCATGGGGGCGTTCGGCCGGCCGCGGCTGCGCGAAACCTTGTTTGGCGGCGTGACGCGCTACCTGCTCGAAGCCGCGCCGGCGCCCTTGCTGCTCGCGCACTAGCACTTCGCCGCGCTTTCCAAACCGGCGGCCTTATTGTAGGGCGGGGCGGTGACCGATTGCGCAACCTGTGTTGTCCGAAACCGCGCGATTTGCGCGAGCCTCGACGCGGCGGAACTCGCCGCGCTAGGCAAGATGGGGCGCCGGCAAAAGGTCCGCGCCGGGCAGACGCTCCTTTGGGAAGGCGACGGTGCGCCTGTCGTCGCGAATGTGCTCGAAGGCGTGCTGAAGCTCGTCGTGTCGACCGCCGACGGGCGCGAGCAGATCGTCGGCGTCGTCTTTCCGTCCGATTTCATCGGCCGCCCGTTCGGCAAGGAAAGCCCGTACAGCGTCACCGCGATGACCGACGCCGAAGTGTGCATCTTCAACCGCAACAATTTCGACGAATTTGCGAGCTCGCACCCCGATCTCCAGCAGAAATTGCTTCGCCGCACGCTCGACGAACTCGACCGCGCGCGGCACTGGATGATGCTGCTCGGGCGCAAATCGGCGTCGGAAAAGGTGGCGTCCTTCCTGCTCGAAATGTCCGAACGCCTGTCGGGGCAGGGATGCCAGTCGGGTGCGCGCAACGGGTTCGAACTGCCCTTCGGCCGCCAGCAGATCGCCGATATCCTGGGCCTGACGATCGAAACGACGAGCCGCCAGCTCACAAAAATGCGCGCCGACGGCGTCGTCGATCTGCCCTCGCGCCGCGAGATCGTGATCAACGACCGCGCGGCGATGGAGGTCATGGCGGGATAGGGCCTCCGCTCAGAAGCGGAAGGCGACCCCGGTGCTGATCACCCACGGATCGAGCTTGTGCCGCGTTTTCAGCACTTCGGTGCCGCCGGCATACCAGGTTGCGGTCGGCCGCAGGAAATAGCGTTTGGCGTCGATCGAAAGCGCCAGCCCCTTGCCGCCCAGCGGAATGTCGATCCCGGCCTGGAGCGCGGCGCCGAGCTTGTCGCCCATCTTTTGCCGCGACGCGCCGAGCGCGCGCGTCGTCGCGCCCGGCTTTTCGTCGATGAAGATGAAATAGCTGGGGCCGGCGCCGACATAGGGC
>JAFAED010000023.1 GCA_023424275.1 Pseudomonadota bacterium
ATATACGGTCCCGGTGCGCAAACCACTTCAGGCGGCGGCGGCGGGGGCGGCGGGGGCGGCGGCGGCGGCGGGGGCGGCGGCGGGGGTGCCACGACCGGCTCCGGCTCGGCGCCACCGAAGTTGTACGTCAGCGTACCGAGGAGCGAGTGCGAACGGAAGCGACCCGAATAGTCGCCATTCTGTCCGACCAGGTCCAGATTGTCGGCGTTGAAGAAGCGATACTTCAGGCCAACGTCCCAGTTGCGGGTCAGCGGTGCACGGATACCGGCGATTGCCTGCCAGGCAAAGCCCGTGTCCGAATCGTCCAGGAACGGACCGGCGAAAACGGGTTCGACCGACACGCGAGCCACGCCGACACCGCCGCCGACGAAGCCCTGCAGGCCATCGTCGTCACCGAAGTCGAGCAGGCCATTGACCATGAAGCTCAGGACATTGGTGTCGCCGTTCAGCGGGGTCGATCCCGTGAAGACGCCCGTGCCACCAGCGTTGGTGGGGATGCCCGGTGCAGAGAAACGGCCCGACTTGATGTCGGCTTCGCGGTAGCCGACTTCAACTTCCGCACGGAAACCGCCAAAGTCATAACCGACGGTGCCTTCGGCATCGTAGCCGACGCGATGGTTGAGGCTACCAGCATTATCGAAGGTGCCGATATCGAGGTCCATGTCCTCGACGATCATCACGCCAGCACCAACACCAACATACCAGGAGTTGTCGCGCGCCAGGACCGGCGACGCCAGGGTGGTGGAGGCCAACGCCACAGCGACGGCAAGCTTCCTCATAGTAATTCCCCTTTCAATTGAGATATACGTCTCGGCAGACGTCCTACTCGCCGCTTTGGTTCCGTGCAAGTGAACAAATCGTCAATCTGTTGCCAAAAAGTCGCACTCGACGCGCCAATATGCGGAAAATCAGCCTGAAATCAGAAGGCCATGCGCCGCAAGCTGTCCGATCAGCGCGACAATCACGCTACGCGCTTCGGAATCGATTGTCGACCCGCCGGCGGGCGCTGCGATCAGGACGGGTTCGGACCAGCTCTCGCCATCGAATCGAAGCTGCGCCCCGTCGCTGAGACGCGCCACGCGCATCGCCTGGCGAGGGGCCGCGAACCGCCACCCCCCCGACGTCCAGAATGCGACAGCGGACGCGTGCCCGGTCCAAGCACCCGTCGGCGACGAACCGACGATCCAGCACTGCCCTTCGGCGGGTTCGGACGGCGGATCGGCGACGGGTCCCGCGACGACGGCGGCGTGGACCAGCGCGTCGAGCAGGACAAGAGCTTCGTTGTGCGTTACCTCTTTCTGCGCTTGCGCCACCGCAAGTAGCGGCAACGCGAGGCGCGGCGTGGTCGGCATGTCGGTCATGGTTCAATCCCCTATGTCAGCGGCAAGGTCAGCGGCGGCGAATGGGCGAAGTCCCCCATCTGCCGGATCGTGATCGCGGTGCTCGGCGGCAATCCTGCCATCTCCGCCGCAGCGATGTTCAGGCTGGGCGACGTCCGGTCCCACGGCCCGATGCCCGTAACCGCGGGCGACACGGCTATGCGCCACATCTCGCGGCTCTCACCGGACATTTGGTCGACATGGTCGCGCCAGCCACTATCGGAACGGCTGCACCGGACCCATTCGACGATCACGCCCCCCGCCCCGTCGGCGCGAACCTGTCCATGAACGGGAGGCAGCGGCACCAGGGCCCGCGCACCCGCCGGCACCGCGACCTCGCTCAGAGCCGTCCCGACGCGCGGCACCCATTGCAGCACCGCGGCGCCCCCTTCGGCGGATCGCGCGAGTTCGTCGGGCAAAGTCAACAAGGCGGGATCATCGAGCAGGACGAAGGGCTCGCCCGCAGCGTGGGTGGCGGCGCCGGCCGTGCCCGCCCGTCCGCGCAGCAGGCGCGACAGGCGCCATAGCCCGGGGGCCACGGGCTCGGCACGCCCGAACTGCAACAATTCGCCGCCCGCGATCGCCCGGTTCGCTCCGCCGAGCAGCGCGGCATCGCCGACCGACTCCAGCGTCATCGCCGGGTTGACGAGTGCGACCATCACGGCGTTGGCAAGGTCGAACAGGCAATCGCCGGCCGGGGCGAGGGGTTCGGCGAGCACGCCCAGCGCCGCCGCCGGACGCACCGTGCCCACGGCAATCGGTTCCCGCCCACCATCAGGTCACGGTCGTGCGAGGTCAGCCCGATCACCACCCCGTCGCGCCGCGCCAGCCGCCAGCACCACGCCAGCGTCACCAGTTCCTCGCGCAGCCAGCCGGGCGCTGCCATCGTCACCATGGCGCGCGCACCTCGACCAGCGGCACGCTCGCCATCTCGCCCGCCAGGAAGGTCGCGCGGCTCGCCTCCAGCCGGTCTTCGGCAAAACGCACCGGCACGTCGAATAGATAGCCGGCGCGCACCGCGACCCCCGCCGCCGGCGCTGTGTCGAGAAGGATCTCGCCCTCGTCCGTCACGAGGAACGCCGCGGTCTCGATCCCGTCGACCGACACGCGTACGCTCGCCTCCACCGGCAACCGCACTTCGCGCACCTGTTCGGCCCCGCCTGTTCCATAGCGCTTCACCAGAGCGAACTGTCGCCGAACACCGTCGCCGACGCCGAGCGTCTGGTCTTCCGCCGCCGGCATGCCGCCATCCGCCGCCGAACTGCAATCGAACGGATCGCGAAGCCGCCTGTTCGTCGGAACGCGATGCGTTCCGCGCTGCGGTCATCGCGCTCGGCCGGTCGGGGGGCGATTCCGAAAAGGTCGCATCCGAAGACGCCGATATGCAGATCGAGGACTATCACGCGAACTTCACCGAAAAATTCAAGGATTACAAAGCGAACAACTCGCTTCCGGGCGAGTGACGCGGCGCTGGGCGCGCGCCGTTGCCTCCTTCCCCTTCGTCATCCCGGACTTGATCCGGGATCCCGCTTTTTGACGCGATGATTGCCTTAGCTATCAAGCGGAACCCCGGATCAAGTCGAACGAGCCACATGTCTCGTTCGAGGGTGACGATGCAGGATCGGGCCGCTTCCGGTCGCTTGCTGCCATCGCGTCGCGAACTGCACCGAACGGCGAAAACGGGGTGGAAAGCTGCCGATAAGATCCTCCCTGCGGCGTAGCCGTGGGGAGGGGGACAGCAACGTCACCGCCTCGACCGTAACGACGGGACGCGCGCTCACCCGGCATGCGCCGCGCCATTTCGCTGATCCATTCCGAACCCGCCCGCGTCTTGCCGAACCCGCGCCCCGCCCGGATCAGCCACACCGGCCAGTCGCCCGGCGGCTCATACTGCCCCTTATGCGCCCATTGATACCAGCGCTCGTCCAGTTCCTGTAGATATCGGCGCGGAATTTCGCGCAGCAGATGCTGCCGATCGGCGGGCGACATCGCCAACAACCGGTCGAGGATCGTCTCGTCGTCGCGCAGCGCCAGCAGCTCGAGCCATTTTGACAACCGCATTATTTCGCGTCCTTCCTTGCCTCCCGCTCGCGCTGCTGTTCGATGATCGCGATGCGGCGCAAAATTACGGCGTCGGTCTCCTCTGCGGTCGGCCGGTTGCGGGCGTTGAGCCGCACGCGCTTGGCCCGGCCGCCCTCGATGCTCGCGCGATGCTTGCTCATCAGTTCGACCGCTTGCGCGACGGTCATCGCACCAACCACGGCAATCGCGGCGGGATTGTCGTCATGCACCGCCTCGATCGTGCGGATCGCGCGCTCGACCAACGCCATTTCCAGCCGGGCATATCCGCTTTCCAGCGCGGCTTGCCACGCCTCGGCAAAGGACGGATCGACGCGCCGCAAATGATAGGCGGCCGATACCGCGATGCCGGCCGTCGCGGCCGCGCCGCGCACATGGCAATTCTCGCCCAGCGCCTCCAGGAAAACCTGGAACTGCCGTTTCGTAATTCGCCGCGGCTGCGGTTTGCGATCCCGGAATGATGTATTTGCTGAATCGCCCATCTTCGCCACCTTCCAAAAGCAGTCGGGCCGGAACAGCCTCTCCGCAAAACGGAAAGGCCGCCGGCCCGACTCGCAATTCTTCATGATGGGCTATATGTGCCACATCAGCGTTACGATGTCAACACAAATAACCTATATGGTTCCTATTTCGGCATTCCGCTATAACCTGCGGCTTTACGAAGCTCGGCAGCGTCCATGACATAACCATCGCTCACCACCGTCGCGACGCGGCGCAGCGCGCCGATATCGGTCGACGGATCGCCATCGACCAGGACCATATCGGCTTCCTTGCCCACCGCGATCGACCCCGTGCGCTTGTCGGCACCGACGATGCGCGCGGGGATGATCGTTGCGCTCTGGATCGCCTCGGCCGCGCTGAAACCCGCCTGGCGATAAATTTCCAGTTCGCGGATCAACTCGATTCCCCAGCCGTCGGTGCCGGCAACGATCGGGACGCCCGCCTTGTGGAGCCGGCCGACCAGTTCGACCATCTTCGCATAGCTCTTGCGATAATCGTCGCGCGTCAGCCCTTCGACCAGCGGATAACCGCCGCTGGTGAACACCGATCGTTCGAGGACGGGTGAGATGATGCCCATATAGGGGGCATAGGCTGGGTGCGGCTTTCCGCCGTCCTGCGTCAGCATGCCCTCGAAAATGACGATCGTCGGATCGACGATGGTCTTCTTACGCGCAAGGTCGGCGACGAAGCCCGACATCAGCGGCGCGTCGAGGTCGACATCCTTGAAATAGCGCGCCGGCCCTTCCATCCGCTGGCGGGTGTTCGCCTTGTCGACCACCTCCTTGGGCATGGCTTCCATCACGACGAAATTGAGATGGGTCAGCTCGTCATAGCCCGCCGCCACCGCTTCGCTCGGACGCATCCCCGCTGGCACATGGCCGTGGACATGCAGGCCGAGCCGGTGCGCTTCGGCGGCCGCCGGGGCGATCCACGCCGGATTCATCGACGTATAGAATTTCACGCCCCACAGCCCCGCTTCCTTGACCCGGCGCACCGCGGCGACGGCTTCGTCGGCGCTGCTCACGACCTCGGCGCCCTGCGCGGCGAGCGGATCCTTCTTGTCGACGATGACCGAGATGAACGGCTCGCCCATCAGCAACTCGCCCGCGGCGCGGCGTTTCGTCGCATCGACCGCGCGGTCAAAGGTCGTCCCCGGGCTCCGAAAACTGGTGATCCCGTTCGCGACGTTCGACAGCACATCCCAATCGTCGCCGATATGCAGGTGGCTGTCCCAGATCCCCGGCACCAGCGTCTTGCCGCGTCCGTCGATCACGCGGCCGCCGGCGGGCGCCTTCAGCGATCCCGCTGCGCCGATCGCAGCAATCTTGCCGTCGGCGGCGAGCACCGCGCGGTCGTCGAGGAACACGCCCTTGTCGGCGTCGAACAGCCGGACATGGTCGAACAGCACCGGCGCCTTCGCGGCGGGCGACAGGAACTGTTTCGCAACCCCGGCGACCGCCTCGGCCGTCGCCGCCTCCTGCGCATCGCGAAGCTGTTTCAGCGCGCCTTCATATCCTTCCGGGATCACCGAGATGAAGCTGATATCGGCGAAATGGCGCTTGTTCTCGTCGAGCCAGACGGGCAGCGGCGACGGCAGGATGCCGCTGATGAAGGCAAGCTGGACCGTCTTGGGTCCGCCCGGCCCCGCAATCGTCTGCTTGGGGCCAAAGCGCATCCGGCCCTTGCCGCCCGGCAGGAAGTCGACGCCGGCGTCGCCCGCTGCGGCAAGCGCATCGACCAGCGGCGCGAGCGCGATCCCGACCCCACCCGCCGGTATGTACCAGCCGCCCGCCGGGGCTTCGCCCGAATCGGTCGCGGTCTTCCATGTCGCGCGGCCATCGGCGACGCGATATTCTTCGGCGGCATCGCCCGACATCGTCACGCCGCGGACGGTCAGCGCGGCAATCTTTCCATCGGCGCCGAACGTCGTCACCTGGTCCATCTCGGTGATCCAGCCGCGCAGCTCCTGCGACCATCGATAGGCGGTGCGCCCGTCGGCAAGCTGCCAGCGCCACTGGCTGCCATGCTTGCCGGCTTCGGACACCACGACATAATGCGCCGCATCTGCGGGCGGCTTCAGCAGCTCTTCCTTCGGGACGGGCGTCGTTTGCGCGGCGGGCGCAGCGTCTTCATGCGCATACGCCGCAACCGGCGCGGCAGAGGCCAGCAAGGCCGCGATCAGAACCAAACGCATCATCATCTCCCCATCGTCACTGTGTGACGGCGGTGGTACGGGCAAAAGGACGCGCGAGGCAAGCCGCCAACGCGCAACGACCGCCGCACCCGGCATGCGCTGAACAGCGCTGACG